>JBEDEI010000055.1:0-16088 GCA_041175765.1 Actinomycetota bacterium
CCGAAGCACGAGAACACAACGACCAGCGATTCGCCTCAATCGACGCACGATTCGACCAGGTTGACGCACGATTCAAACAAGTCGACGCACGATTCGATCAAGTTGACGCACGTTTCAGACAAGTCGACGCACGATTCGACCAAGTTGATGCACGATTTGACCGACTCGAGACACGATTCGATGTCCTTGACGAGCGGCTGAGATTCAACAAGACGCTGATTGTTGCGTCATTCTCGGCGGTCGCCAGCGTGGCATCAGTTTTGGTGTCACTACTGAAATAGCCGAGCCCCTCAGTTCAACGGTGATAATTCGGGGATTCGTGCGTGATGGTCACATCGTGCGGATGGCTCTCCTCACGACCCGCTGTAGTGACACGCATGAACTTGGCTCGTTGATGCAACTCGGGTAGCGATGCTGCCCCCACATAACCCATCCCTGATCGCAAGCCTCCCACCAATTGGTACACCACATCAGCAAGTGAGCCTGCATACGCCACGCGACCTTCAATACCTTCTGGCACCAACTTGTTTCGGCTTGCACCCTGCGCTGAACCGTAACGATCCGCGCCATGACCTTGCAATGCGCCAAGCGATCCCATTCCGCGATAACTCTTGTAGCGACGCCCTTCAAATAGCTCCACATCACCGGGTGCTTCATCCGTTCCTGCGAGTAAGCCACCAAGCATTACCGTGCTGGCGCCTGCCGCAAGTGCTTTGACGAGATCCCCCGAGTACGTAACGCCGCCATCAGCAATTGCAGCGATGCCCAACTGCTGGGCACGCTGAGCCGCAAACCAAACAGCAGACAACTGGGGCATGCCTGCTCCTGCAATGACGCGAGTGGTACAGATCGACCCGGCGCCTACACCAATCTTTACTGCATCGACCCCTGCACCATGCAGGGTGTCGACTCCCTCTTCGTCCACTACGTTGCCGGCAACGACTGCCAGTTCTGGCCAACTCGATTTGATGCGCTCGATTGCCTTCACTACGCCCGCGGAGTTTCCGTGGGCTGTATCGATGACAATGGCATCCACATTGGCGTAAACCAGCGCTTCGACGCGAGATTCCAGATCTGCGCCAACACCTACCGCAGCAGCAACCCGTAAGCGACCGGCTGAGTCGCGGGTGGCATTGGGAAATTCTTGGCGCTTAATAATGTCTTTCACCGTGATGAGCCCACGGAGTCGACCCTTTGCATCAACGAGTGGCAACTTCTCGATGCGATGCTCCTGCAACAAGGCGCGTGCCTGTTCAAGCGTGGTGCCTTCGGCGGCGGTGACAAGACCAGCACCAGTCATAAAGTCGGTAACGGGTCGTTTGTAGTCAGCCACGGAACAGAATCGCACATCGCGATTCGTCAGGATTCCGACGAGAACACCATCGCCGTCGGTGATCGGCACACCAGAAATCTTGAAGCGATTCATCAATACTTCTGCATCATCAAGGGTGGCCGTGGGCGGCAGCGTTACCGGATCGGTAATCATTCCCGATTGTGAGCGTTTCACGCGTTGCACTTCTGCAGCCTGATCTTCCACCAAAAGATTGCGGTGCACAACGCCGATTCCGCCACAGCGTGCCATGGCAATCGCCAAACGCGATTCTGTTACCTTGTCCATTGCTGCTGAAACAAGCGGAATTGCCAAGCGAATATCACGGGCGAAGATCGTTGATGTATCCGCTTGATCCGGCAATACATCGCTGTAACCCGGCACGAGGACCACATCGTCAAAAGTGAGACCTTCGAATCGGCTAAAAAACTCGTGATTACGACTCATGGTGATACTCCTTGTGTTGATGTTAAGCGAGTGATGAAGTCGGTGACTGCGCCAACCAACAACTGATGCTCCGCAGCGTGCATCCGATTGGCAAAGGTCTCAAGTGTCTCACTGGCGACCATCGGTACTTCAACCGCTGCCAATATCGGGCCGCAGTCCACCCCTTCGTCGGGTACCAGATGCACCATCACACCACTACGGGTTCGGATTCCTGCCTGAGCCTCTGCATAAGCGCGCTCAATCGCGCCAATTCCCGGAAGTTCACCGGGGAGTGCCGGATGCACATTGATGACGCGTCCAGCGAATGCGTCGAGGAATGTCGGGGAAAGTATGCGCATGAACCCAGCAAGTACCACCACGTCTGGCTGCCACGAAGAGACAACATCGCGGAGTCGTCCGTCGTATGTCTTGCGTGGTTCATCCTCAACTGGTTGCACGACTGCATGTTCAATTTCGGCACTACGCGCGCGCTCAAGTGCCAGTACACCAGGGCGACTACTTACTACTCCAACAATCTCGGCGTTCAGCGCACCAGAACGACTTGCGTCGAGTAACGCCTGCAGATTGCTACCGTTTCCCGACACGAGCACCGCGATGCGCATACTCATACGAGGTTCACTTCCGAAGCACTATTAGCAGTCACTTCACCAATAACCCAAGTTTCCTCGGCTATTGCGTTCTGCACGAAGTGGAGGTTGCTCGGCGCAACAACCATGACCATACCAATGCCCATATTCAGTGTGCGATGCAACTCTTCGTCGTCGAGCACCGAAACTTCTCGCACCAGTCGGAACAGCGGCGGCATTGGCCACGACCCGAGTCGCACTGTTGCCCCACAGCCCGCAGGCAGGACACGTGGAATGTTTTCCACCAATCCACCACCAGTGATGTGAACGAGCGCCTTCACGGCGTCTCCCTCCAGAACTGATTTCAGGATGGGAAGATAATTGCGATGGGAGACCAACAATGCGTCGAGCAATGTCTCACTCCAGCCAGGCGGTGTGGAATCGAGCGGGAGCCACTCGAGTGCGCGCCGAAGATACGTGAAACCGTTGGTGTGCGCACCATTTGATCGAATACCGACGAGCAGATCACCAATGGCTATGTCATCGCTCGGCAGAAGCCTGGAACGTTCGGCTACACCCACCAATGTTCCTGCAACATCAAATGCACCGTCTTGATAAACGCCTGGCATCTCTGCTGTTTCTCCACCAATCAATACGCATTGAACAGATGCACATGCTTCAGCCATTCCCCCCACCACTTCTGCCACGTCAGCAGCGGATAGTCGAGATGACGCCACATAATCCAGGAAAAATAGCGGCAATGCCCGCTGAACCAACACATCATTTACGCAGTGATTCACGATGTCGTGTCCCACGCCACGCAAACGTCGCGTGCGTGCTGCAAGTTCTACCTTTGTCCCCACTCCATCGGTCGAGGCGACGAGTACCGGCGCGTCAAAGTTCTTCAGAAATGAGACATCAATTGACCCGCCAAATGCTCCAACGCCCCGCAGTACGTCCTTCGACATCGTTGATTCGACACTGCTCTTCATCATCTGCACTGCGCGAGTACCTTCGTCGATGTCCACTCCCGCTTGCGCGTATGACTTCACCGAACGAGCCTGCGCACGCCAGCCAATATCGCGGCGAAAGTGGGCACCCGGAAAATCCACCATGCGAACTGCCTCATAGGCGTGCTGGCGGGCGAGGGCAAGCGAAGAGCCAACGCCAACACACGTAACGACGCGACCGCTCGTGGTAGTAAGTTTTGTACCACTGCGCGCTGTACCTGCGTGAAACATCAGCACATCATTCGATGATTGTGGAAGCTGTCTGATCACCTCACCTACTCGCGGTGACTCGGGGTACCCATGAGCAGCCACCACGACACCCAAAGTCGAAGCATCGCGCAGCAGTATCGGCTGTTCAAGACGACTATCGATGCAACGCTCCAACAACAGCAGTACATCTTCAGCTATGAGCGGCAGTAAGACCTGCGTCTCGGGGTCACCAAGTCGACAGTTGTACTCCAGCAAGCGTGGTCCCTCAGCGGTCAGCATGATGCCCGCAAAAAGAGCTCCTATATAAGGTGTTCCGACAGCAGCAAGATGTTCGATGACCGGACGCACGAAAATCTTGTCAAGTTCCTCGGCTGCATAACCCACTTCGGCGGGTGCATAGGCGCCCATCCCACCGGTGTTTGCACCGCTATCTGCATCACCAACCCGCTTGTGATCTTGAACGATCGGAAGCGGTCGCGAAGTAACACCATCACACAGACTGATGAGCGAGCACTCATTGCCAAAAAGCCGCTCCTCCAGCACGACATCATCGATTGCAATGGCTCGCTGCAACGCGGCGATCACATCACCCTGGGTATCGGCAACAACTACACCTTTGCCACCAGCCAAACCTGACTGCTTGACCACTACGGGTGAGCCAAACTCCTCCACCCAACGCTTCGCCGCTGAAAAATCGCCACGTGCAAATGTTGCATATTTTGGTGCAGGAATCCCCAGTTGCTCAGCCAGGGCTCGGGAGAATGCTTTCGACGACTCCAACTGGGCAAGTGCCTGCGATGGTCCAAATACGCGCACGCCGCTTGCGCGCAACGCGTCGGCAACTCCGGCGGCGAGTGGTGCCTCGGGACCAACTACGACAAGATCTACCGACTCGTCTCGGCAACATTGCAAAACCTGTTCGGAATTGCACGGGTCAATGTTGACGGCTCGACCTGGCGTTCCTCCATTGCCAGGGGCAACCAGCAATTCTCCACACATGGGCGACAGCGACATCGCATGGGCAATTGCATGCTCGCGACCCCCACCACCCAACACCAGTACACATCGTGTGGTCATGCAAGAACCTGGTCAAACTGGGATTTGGAATGACGTTTGGAAATCTCCACTGGGTAGACACCAGTGAAACAACCATTGCAATAGCCAGACCTGCGGGCCAGCGCAACCATCATCGACTCAACGGACAAGAATGCCAACGAGTCCGCGCCAATATGATCACGCATCTCCTCCACTGAGTGATGTGCAGCAATGAGATCGTCATCGTGTCCCATATCCACACCAAAGTGACAGGCGGAGATGATTGGTGGACAAGTGATACGTACGTGCACTTCGCTTGCTCCTGCTTCGCGCAACAGCGTCACCAGCGGCCCTGCCGTGGTGCCTCGCACCAAAGAATCGTCAATTAGCACGACTCGCTTTCCCGCCAAGTTGTCGGGGAGGCTATTGAATTTCATCGCCACGCGACGCGCCCGCATCTCCTGTGTTGGCTCGATGAACGTTCGTCCGATATATCTATTCTTGATGAGACCGTCGTTGTACGGAATACCACTGACTCGCGAATAGCCGATGGCAGCAGGAATGGATGAGTCAGGAACGGGCACCACTACATCGGCATCCACGAGATGATCAATTGCCAGGCGCTCACCGAGCAACTGCCGCGCACCATGCACGCTCGTGTCATCCCACTCGGAGTCCGGACGCGAAAAGTAAATGAACTCAAACGTGCAGCGTGCCTGTTTTGCCGCAGAAGGCACGGCTTGAATTCGACGAATCGTTTGGCCATTCATCACCACGATTTCACCTGGCTGCACTTCTTCGATTTCCGTGCAGCCAAGCGTGCGCAATGCGCACGTTTCAGACGCCACGGCATGACCACCATCTGGCAGCCGCCCTACTGATAGCGGTCGGAACCCCCATGGATCTCGTGCGGCCAGCACCGTATCTGCCACGAGTACTACCAGTGAATACGCCCCGATCCACAAAGGCATGAGCGACGCAAGCCGATCTTCCCATGCATCACCTTTTGCTGCTGCCAACATCAACGTCATCACCTCAGTGTCGGATGACGCAGTTAGGCCAAAGCCACGGGTCAGCAATTCGGCACGAAGGTACGCCGCATTGACGAGATTGCCGTTATGCGCAAGGGCAAGCGGTCCGTACATGGTTTCAACAAGAAATGGCTGCGCATTTCGCGCACCTGGTGCGCCTGTTGTGGAGTACCTCGTATGACCGATTGCATGCGAACCAGTAAGTGGCGCCAAGCGCTCAGGAGTGAACACTTGGCTCACGAGACCGACGTCTTTGTGTAGGCGTGCCATTGCACCGTCTGCTACCGCAATACCGGCGGCTTCTTGTCCGCGGTGCTGTAAAGCAAACAAACCAAAAAATGCCTGTTGAGCCACGTTTGTTTCAGTCGAGCTCAAGCCAATGACACCGCACTCTTCGCGTGGTGCATCGTGGCTATCACAGTGGTTCATGCTGTCTCGCTGACTGCCGCCAAGAGTGCTGCGCCATGGAGGTCTTCTGCCGCCACGAACACCTCTCCGGTGATCCGTTCATACGCTTCGATGTAGCGCAGTGACGTCGCTGCAATGACCTCGGCGTCAATCACCGGAACCGGGCCGTCACCGCGATACCCGACTGCCGCCAACGCCAACCGCACGGGCTCTTTGTCGACGCTCTCAGGTTCTCGACCAGCCGCCAATCGGTCGGCGAGTGACTTCTTCATCCACAATCGCGAGGAGTCAGGTGTATGTATCTCGTCAATCAAGAGCAATTGACCGTATGCATCAACACCGAACTCGTACTTGGTGTCGGCCAGTATCAGTCCTGCCTGTGCCGCCACGACCTGTCCGCGGGCAAACAGCGCGAGTGCAGCCGTGCAAACTGCCGACCATGTGGTTTCGTCAATAAGACCGCGTGAGACCACCTCATCGGAAGAAAGTGGCTCATCATGCCCGCCGCGACCGGCTTTCGTCGTCGGCGTAATGATTGGCGCTGGGAGAAGACAGTGCGGTGCAAGACCATCGGCAAACGTATGCCCGTACATTTGCCGCTCACCACGCAGGTATCGAGGAAGAAGGGAGGTTGTGGTTGATCCGGTGAGTGCCCCTCGTACCACCACTTCCACCGCCAATGGCTTGGCATTCTGGACCACCATGGCTTGCGGTGCCGGCATCGATACAAAGTGATTGCTGATGATGTCGCTGGTCGCCTCACACCACCATGCCGACAACTGGTTGAGAACTTGTCCCTTATGCGGCACGACGGCCACGACCCGATCAAAGGCAGATAATCGATCAGTGGTCACCATCAGTCTTCGATCCGACGACAGAGACCAGGAGATACGTACTTTTCCTTCTCGGCGATCGGGAAGATCAAGTTCCAGGTCACGCAGCGGCATGCATGGCTCCGTTCTTCAGCAGCGATAGACCGAGGCGGGACTGTTGCGTACCACCGCGTCCAAATTGCGGATGCTGTCGAGCAAGAACATGATTCTCTGGGTGCGGCATGAGACCAAGTACCAAACCAGTGGCGTCACAAATTCCGGCAACATCGCCACGTGACCCATTGGGATTACCCGACGCGTACTTCAGTGCAATTTGCCCTCCCGCAACGAGTGCATCCCACGTCCCGTCATCACAGGTAAACCGACCTTCGCCATGAGCAATCGGACATTCCAATCCATCATTGAGATTGCGCGTCCAGATCGAACGCGATGCCGGCGCTTCGAGTTGCACCCAGCGACAGTCGAATCGTCCTGAGTCATTGTGGCCGAGCGCAACACGCTGATTACCACCTGGCAGCAAACCAAGTCGTACCAGAACCTGAAAACCATTACAGATTCCGAGTACGGCAACGCCGTCGCTTATGGCTTTGTGTAAGTGATCTCCCAACACGTGTTGTAGTTCCAGCGCGAATACGCGACCGGCACCGAGCGCATCCGCGTACGAAAACCCGCCCGCAACAACAATCACTGCAGCCCCGCGCAACCCATGTTTGTGCTGCGCCAACGTGCGTACATCGAGACACTCGGTACGAAATCCGGCAAGTTCAAGGGCAAACACAAGATCAGGGTCGCGATTCGTTCCTGGTGCCGTGAGAATGGTAGCGAGTGGCAACATTACGAATTCCTTCCAGCTCTCGTGAATGCGGCAACGAGCGAGTTGAGAGAGAGTGTCTCATCTCCAAGGTTGACCGTCTCTGAATTGGTAAGCGTTGCCACAACGATGGTCTCACCTGGCACAGTGCTGCGCAGGTAGTTCAAATCATTCGGCGCAACCTCGACGATGAGACGGCCTGGTGACTCGGCAAACCACCACGAATAGACGTCACTACCAGTCGGGACAGACTCCGTGATTGCACCGAGTCGTCCGCCGATGAGCATCTCGGAGAGTGCTACTGCCACACCACCTTCAGAGCAGTCGTGACAAGCCACGATCACGTCTTGTTGAATCAGTGCATGCACAGCCGCGTAGCGAGCCGGAGCCAATGGGTCTGGTGCGGGAACGATGGCGCCGTGCGCTCTAGCAACACGCGCCGCATGGCTACCACACCATTGAGCGCGGCCATGACCAAGCAAGACGAGCAGATTGCCGGCCGTAGTCGCAGCCGAAGTAATGGTCTTTTTGACATCATCGATTGCAGCAACCGCTGTGATCACCAGTGTGGGCGGCACGGAGCGTCGCGTCCCATCCCGATCGACCCACTCATTGTTGAGTGAGTCTTTACCCGATACGAACGGGGCCTGATATGTAGAAGCCGCAGCGACACATCCATCAACTGCGGCAACCAATTGCCCAAGGGTGCTTGGTCGTCGCGGATCGCCCCACGAAAAGTTGTCGAGCAGTGCCACTTGTCTTGGATCGGCTCCGACGGCAACTACGTTGCGAATCGCCTCATCAATGGCCAACCATGCCATCCTTTCTGCATCAGCTTCCCCCGTAAATGGTGATACGCCAACGCCAACAGCAATTCCCCTTTCGTCATCAGGTTTGGCCAGAACCACACCATCACCGGGGGCATCAGCCTTGACACCAACTAGCGGACGCCGCAAGGTAGCTCCCCGAATTTCATGGTCGTAACGCCGAATCACCGATTCTTTGCTGGCAATATTCGGATGCGACAACAAGGCCAGCAGCAACTCACCCACACCACGAGCGGCAACCTCCGGTGGCGTCGGCTCGGCGTCAGCACGATTCACTGGCTGGCGTGTCGCACTCAGTTGTCGTTGCGGTCTTCCGTGATGCAGAAAATGGGTGTCGATTTCCAGCACCTTGTGGCCATGGGCGGTGACACGCAAAACACCATCACCAGTAAAGGTGCCCAAGTCGGATACCTCGACACCGTGTCGCATACATACCGAAAGCAGTGCCTTCATATCTTGCGGCGCAACCGCCACCACCATTCGTTCTTGCGCTTCGGACAGCCACACCTCCCAGGCAGCAAGTCCGGGATACTTCAGGGGTACCTGATCGAGTTCGATGCAGGCACCAACGCCGTCAGCCATTTCACCAATTGCCGACGACAGACCTCCGGCACCACAATCCGTAATGGCGCGATAGAGACCGCGCGCTTCAGCAAGAGCATCTATCAGAAGTTTTTCGACGATCGGATCACCAATCTGCACACTCGCTCCAGCAACATCCCCGGTCGTTGCGTCCATCGTCATCGAGGAAAATGTGGCACCGCGAATACCGTCTCGACCTGTGCGTCCACCGAGAACGACACACCGATCACCAGCCTTTGGCACGACTGGCGCCTGCCAATCTCTTGCAACACCAATGCATCCGGCAAACACCAAAGGATTTGCCACGTAACCGCTGTCGTACAGCACGGCTCCAGCAACTGTGGGCAGACCGATTTTATTGCCGTAATCAGCCACACCTGCAATGACGCCATCACGGATCCTTCGCGGATGCAACGAGCCTTCTGGTACTTCCTGGAAATCGGTATCTGACTCGCCAAAGCACAACACATCCGTCACAGCTATCGGGTGGTGATCTGCACCAAGCACATCACGTATCACCCCACCGACACCCGTATTGGCCCCACCGAATGGTTCGACTGCGCTCGGATGATTGTGCGTTTCGCATTTCAGCGCATAGGTACGCACATCATCAAAACGAACGACTCCCGCATTCCCATCGAATGCGCTCACCACAAATGGGAGTGCCATCTCCTCGGTCGATTCACGCAACTGAGCCAGCAATGTCAACGGACGCTCGACACCGTCAAGCATGATTCGTGCACGGAAACTCTTGTGCGCACAGTGTTCGCTCCACGTTTGAGCAAGTGTTTCAATTTCTATATCTGTAGGTAGTCGCCCCGCTGCCACAAAGTACTCACGAATCGCCAGCAGTTCAGCACGATCGAGTGCCAAACTGCGAACACGATTGATGCTTTCCAAATTTTCAACAGTGGCGGCAGCGTCAAACCCCAGGTGCTCTGGTGCACCAATCGCTTCAACTATTCGCGGCACAAACGATGGCGAGATTGGTTCGTCGCGCGAACAACGTTCAATGATTGGATTCGCAAGTAGCCGATGCGAGAGTCGCTCCAGTTCATCGTCGGAGAGTTCGCCTTGCAGAACGAACCTCTTCCCCGTAGCAACACCGTGAAGCACGACTCCAGCACGGAGTGCGACGCGCTCAATTTCGGCAGCTATTGAATCCGTTACTCCAGCCAGAAGAGCGGTTTCAATGACGTGGGTTCCACCGGATCTCGAGAAGTCACCATCTTCACACAGCCAATGTCCTTCCTGAAGCAGCGAGTCGCAGAGCAGCGACTGCAGAATCCCGCGCGACTCGTCATCAAGATCTGCTGCGATAAACACAAGATCATGCACGGTGACAGACTCCAGGGAGCGAACTCCGAGGTCCCGAGCACCAACTTGGATGGTCTCGGGGCGCGGATCACGACCGCGTGTTGTCAAGCAGAACTTTGCAAGTGCGCTGGTTACAGTCGCACTCTTCATAGAAAGAAGTTAGTTTTCGCCGTCACGACGGCGACACAATTTTGACAAAAAATCAAACACAGTTGCTGCGTCTACGCTTGGCACATGGCATCTGCGGCGTCGCCACAAGTTGCTGTAGTCATGGGCTCGCAGAGCGACTGGCCGACCATGTCAAAAGCAGTTGAAACATTGGAGAAATTCGGCGTGACTTGTGATACACAAGTGTTGAGTGCTCACCGAATGCCCGATGAACTGTTCGACTTTGCTCAACGAGCACTCACCGATGGGTTGCGAGTAATCATTGCGGGTGCAGGTGGTGCGGCTCATCTGCCCGGAATGTTGGCTGCAAAAACCACGGTGCCAATTTTGGGAGTGCCGGTACCCACGCAACACCTTGCTGGTCACGACTCGCTCTACTCAATTGTGCAGATGCCTGCAGGCATTCCTGTGGCGACGTTTGCCATCGGTGAGGCAGGCGCAGTGAATGCTGCACTTTTTGCCATTGCCATTCTCGCCCACGATGACCCGGCCCTTGCACATCAACTTGGGCAGTACCGCCTGCAGCGTCACGATGCTGCAGCATCGGCGACTCTCCCCGCGACTTGATGCCCGACACCCTTGGCGTCATTGGCGGTGGCCAACTTGGAGCATTCTTTGTTCGCGCCGCAAAATCTCTCGGCTTTCGTACCATGGTCCTCGAGCCCGACCCGCACTCGCCGGCTGGTGCCATTGCCGACATACACCTCATAGCCGCCTATGACGACGCGACGTCCCTTCAACAAATGGCCGAAACTTGTCGTGGAGTCACCATTGAGTTTGAAAATGCGCCAACTACGTCACTGCAGTTCCTGGCACAGCACACGATCGTGCAACCTGCAGCTGATGCAGTGGCCATTACTCAAGACCGGCGCAGGGAGAAACTCTTCTGCGTCTCGATCGGCTTGGCAACGGCGCCATTTGCCGTCATTGAGTCAGCAGACGACATTTCAAGCCTCGACATCACATTCCCGGCGATACTCAAAACTGCACAACTCGGATATGACGGCAAGGGTCAGCGACGTGTAACCACAACGGAACAAGTACGGGACGCCTGGTATGGCTTTGGGTGTGTGCCCTGTGTATTGGAGCAAATCGTGCCTCTGCAGGCTGAACTCTCCGTCATCGTGGCTCGAAACCACGAAGGCAATACGGTCGCGTTTGCACCGACACTCAACGTGCACGTCAACGGGATTCTTGACGCAAGTACTGCCCCGCTTACCATCAGGCAACTTGATCAACATGGCATTCTCAAACCCAGCGACTTACTAGCGGAGGCTCAGAATGCTGCTCGCCATATCGCACAACAGCTCAACTACGTGGGTGTGCTTGGCATTGAGTTTTTCATTGCCAGTGATTGCTTACTAGTCAATGAACTTGCCCCACGACCACACAACAGCGGTCACTGGACCATCGATGCCACGCTCTGTAGTCAGTTCGAGCAACAGGTACGCATCCTCGCTGGGCTTCCGCTCGGTGACACGGCAATGATTCGCCCCGCAGTTGCAATGGTCAACTTGTTGGGCGAACACTGGCCGTTGGGCGAACAATACGCCGCGCTGGAATCACTCAGACATCACGAATACTTGTATCCCTACGGCAAACAGCAGGCACGTCCTGGACGCAAGATGGGCCACATCACCGTTTGCGGATCGGATGCCGACACGGCGCTCGGTCGGGCTCGCCAATTACGAGATGACTTTGCCCAACAGCACTGACGACAAAGGTTGTCAGTGGCGAAAGTGACGACGCCCGGTGAAAATCATCACCATTCCATGTTCATTGGCGGCTGCAATCGTTTCGGCATCACGCTGACTGCCACCCGGCTGCACGATGACGCGTACCCCTGCTGCGGCTAGTGCATCGGGCCCATCTCGAAACGGGAAGAAGGCATCACTCGCTGCCACAGCACCGGCAGCACGTTCACCTGCCCGTTGACAGGCAATTCGCCCCGCGTCGACACGATTCTGTTGGCCCGCACCGATGCCAACTGCTTGACCAGCATTGACGAGCACGATGGCGTTGGAGCTCACCGCAGCACAGGTAAGCCATGCAATTTGTGCATCTACGAGTTGTGCTGGTGAAGGCTGGAGTGTAGATACCACCTGCCAACCACCCGTGTAATCAGTTGGTTGATCCGTACTCTGCACCAAGAGTCCACCATCGATGCTTCGATAGTGCAAATGAGACTGCTGCGGTGGCCCGGCCCGCAGGATGCGAAGATTCTTTTTTGTCTGCAGTACGGCAAGGGCATCCGAATCAAAATCTGGCGCAATCACCACCTCGGTAAACACTTCTGCCAGAGCAACCGCGGCTGCCTTGTTCAACGGGCGATTTACTGCAACGATTCCACCGAACGCACTCAGTGGATCACATTCGTGAGCACGGCGGTATGCCTCGTCAATAGTTTCTGCCACGGCAAGCCCACATGGGTTGGCGTGTTTGATCACCACTGCTGCTGGTTGGCTGAACCGATGCACGAGTGACCATGCGGCATCTGCATCGAATACGTTGAGATACGACATTTCTTTGCCACCAAGTTGTTCGGCGGAGTCCCACCAACTGGCGTGTCCAGCCACGGAATATCGCGCGCCTACTTGATGCGGGTTCTCTCCATATCGCAACACTTCTCTGCGCTCTAAGACCAATCTGGATTGCTTGGGCAGCACCTCATCACCATTGTTCGCAAACCAGTCAGCGACTTGAGCGTCATATTGCGCGGTATGTGCAAAGGCTCGCGCTGCAAGCGTGCGGCGAGTATCTGCGCTCAACGCTCCGTCGCTGCGCAATTCAGCCAACACTTCTTCATACTGTGTCGGATCGGTAACCACACCGACATGTTTGTGATTCTTTGCCGCTGCGCGAACCATCGCCGGGCCACCGACATCAATCAACTCGATTCCAGGTTTGGTCGCAAAGGGATACAGGTTGATGACCGCAAGAGCTATCGGTTTTATACCGTGTTGCAGCAGATCCTGCTGGTGCGACTCATCATCGATATCGGCGAGCAGCCCGCCATGAATCGCTGGGTGCAGTGTGACCACACGGTGACCGAGAATTGCGGGGTACCCAGTCACCTTCGCGACATCGGTAACTGGAATACCAGCGTCCTCGATTACTTTTGCGGTGCCGCCGCTCGACAACAAGTCCCAACCCAAATGGTGAAGCGCTCTTGCCAAGTCGACGATGCCATTTTTGTCAAAAACACTCAGCAAAGCACACGGCACGTGCCGAGTCTGGCACATGAACAGCAGAGTGCCAGCACGATTTGACAAAAAATCCGTTACTCGTCAGATGTCGGCGACGAGTGAGGGTCGTCAGGTAATCAGGCGGCGCGTGATTGTGCGCACGCTCAGCGTGCCGGTGATCGCTGCAAAAATGGCGAGCGCTAACACGTTCCAGAATGATGAAACGCTCAACCGATTGAAACTTGCATCGCGCACGAGTTCAATACAGTGATACACCGGGTTCACATTGCTGGCCGTCTGTGCCCAAGTGGGTAGCCCACTGATGGGGAAATAAGTACCGGAGATAAAGAGCAGCGGCGTGATCAACGCTGATTGGAAGTATGAGAAAGAATCAATCACCTTGACGACGCCAGAAATCCACTGGCCAAGAAAGGTGAAGCCGAGTGCAGTCAGAAAGCAGATGAACGGCACGAGCAACATCGTTGACGTCGGTTTGAGCCCGAACGGAATGGTCACCACGATCGGTACCGAGCCATACACCGCGGTGCGAGTGGCGATCCACAGTGCTTCGGCGACCATGATTTCAGCGGCAGTTGTCGGTGTGGCAAGGATTCCGTCGTACACCTTCTGGAACGTACGGGCGATGAACGTGTTGTACATGCCCGGAAACACCGAACTGAAGATCACTGCGGTGGCAACGGCGCCGGTACCCACAAAGATCACATACTTCACTCCGTCTATTTCGTCGAGGAACGCGCCGACCCCGAGGCCGATACCAAACAGAAAGATGAGTGGCTCGAGAATTGCGCTGAAAGTGGTGCCACGCCAATACCGCTTGAAGAGCGTCAGTTCGCGCACCCAGATGGCCGGAATTGATTGCACGTCGAACCTAGGCATCGAGTGACTCCCCCGTCAGCAAAACGAAGACGTCTTCAAGATTTGTCGCACGGCGCGAGTAACGACCCCATGAATCAAGAGTGGTTGCTGGTGTTGACTCGACGCCGAGTACCGAAATGCTGAGGCCGGCCCTCCGCGTCTTCAACCCGACGACTGCGGCTTTCTCGGCGATTTCATCGAGGGTTGCAGCCGAACCCACGTATTCCACCGCCTCATTACCAGCGTGCATCTCACGCAGTTTGTTCGGTGTGCCCCGTGCGATTACGCGCCCATGATTCATGATGGCGATGTCATCGGCCAATCTCTCGGCTTCTTCGATGTAATGGGTACTCATAACAACGGTGACACCGCTGCGCCGCATGCCATCGATGATCAACCAGAGATCACTACGCACCTGCGGATCAAGTCCCACCGTCGGCTCATCCAACAGCACCACCTTCGGCGAGTTGACGAATGCCCGGCCTAGCAACAAGCGACGTCGCATACCACCCGACAAGTTGGTGACCCGCTCGTTGGCGCGCTCGGTGAGTTGCGCGGTTTCCAACGCGGTAGCAACGGCCTGCTTTCGTTCGGCGCGCGGCACGCGACACAATGCCGCCCATAGCGCAAGGTTTTCGCGCGCAGTCTGCTGGTCATCCATATTGTCTTGTTGCGGACACACACCGAGCACTCGCCGAGCCGCACGAGTGTCGGAAGCGACATCATGGTTCAGAACGGTGATGTCACCTGATGCCGCGCGAGTTTGCCCCGTAATCATGCGCATCAATGTGGTCTTACCAGCACCATTCGGACCAAGCAGCCCCAAGCAGGTGCCCGGCATCACGTCAAGCGATAAATCATTGACGGCAACAAAGTCTCCGAATCGTTTGGTGACACCACGAATTGACAATGCGGGTGGTTGTAGCACCTCGTCAGGCTAGTTTCGGTGTCATGAAAATTGGTGTTCAAATCCAACCGCAAGCCACCACTGTCAAACAAATGCGCGACTCATGGCGTGCTGCCGATGCGCTCGGAGTCGACAGTCTGTGGACTTGGGATCACTTTTATCCACTCTTCGGCAACCCCGACGCCGAACACTTTGAGTGCTACACGCTGCTGGCGGCAATGGCAGCCGACACCAAGCACGCAACCATCGGTGCCCTCGTCACGTGTTATTCGTACCGAAATCCCCAACTGCTTGCGGATATGGCCCGCACCATCGACCACATCAGCGACGGTCGCTTCGTCTTGGGCATCGGCTCGGGCTGGTTTGAGCGCGACTATCAGGAGTACGGCTACGAGTTCGGCACTGCACCTGGACGCTTGAAGATTCTGGAAAAAGGTCTCCCTGTCATCGCCGAACGCCTCGGCAAGTTGAACCCCGGTCCCGTCAAAGGCAAGATTCCACTGATGATTGGTGGCAGCGGCGAGAAAGTCACGCTGCGACTTGTT
>JBEDEI010000056.1:0-11606 GCA_041175765.1 Actinomycetota bacterium
CGCATGACGAGCCTGGACGGCATCGTCATTCCGGGTGGATTCGGCCCGCGTGGAATCGAAGGCAAGGTTCGCGCCGCAGAGTTTGCCCGTGAGCATGCAGTGCCGTGCTTGGGGTTGTGCCTGGGCATGCAGGTGATGACCGTGGAGTTTGCCCGCCACGTGCTCGGCTTGGAAGACGCCAACTCCACGGAATTCAATCCGGCGACCCCACATCCAGTGATCGATCTCATGAATGACCAACGCGAAATCACCGACATGGGTGGCACGATGCGTCTCGGTGCGTACTATGCGGTATTGCAGCCAGGCACCAAAGTGTCACGCGCGTACAACGAGCCCGTGGTGAGCGAGCGACACCGTCACCGGTACGAGTTCAATTCCACTTATCGTTCCCGTTTCGAAGAAGCAGGATTCTTGTGCAGTGGTACGTCGCCCGACAAGCGCTTGGTGGAGTTCATCGAACTGGAGAACCATCCGTTTTGGGTGGGCACCCAAGCGCACCCAGAGTTCAAGAGTCGTCCGGATCGACCCCATCCATTGTTCCGCGACATGATTGGCGCGGCACTCGAGTACCGTGCCCGACGCGAATCTCACGAAGTGCAGCCAGAGAGCAGCACCGTGGAGCACGCGCGCTAACTCGCGAACTGATGCCCGAGCGAAACGCCGAGCCCGTCGGGGGTTTCGTGAGTGCTCCGGTGAAAGTGGTGCACGATTGGGTGATGTGGTCGCTCGTGCGTGGCGATTTCACGGATCCAGATGGCGAGCACTTCACCCGCACATTCGTGTTGTCCCCGGGGGCAGTCGGGGTGGTTGCATTACGCACCGACGCATCGGGAAAGGCGCCGACGGTCATCTTGGTGCGTCAGTATCGACCTGCGTTACACCGCCTCACATTGGAGATACCGGCTGGCATGCGAGACCAAGCAGGGGAAGACCCGCTGGTCACCGCCCAACGAGAATTGCAAGAAGAAGTGGGGGTGCGGGCTGCATCGTGGTTGCGCCTGGGTTGCCATGTGTCGTCACCGGGTATCTCCAATTCGCAAGTGGAGATCTTTCTGGCGCGTGATCTCCAGGATGTGGCGTTCGATCGGCATGGCCCGGAAGAGCGTCATATGACTATCGAAGAGATATCGCTGTCGGACGCCATTGCAATGGTGCTGGACGGCCGCATCGACGATGCAAAAACGGTGATTGGTGTGCTGCACGCCGATCGCATCATGCGCCAAGGCTGATGTCATGACGCTCGACGCTGCCGAGCGATTCTTGGCGTGGCTGCAAATCGAACAAGGCCGTGCGTCGCGCACCATCGAGGCGTACCGTCGTGATCTGCGAGATTACGAAGAATGGCTCGCGCTGCGCAAAAAGTCGTCGGCGAATGCAGCAGCCCCCGACGTGGAAGCGTTCGTGGCCTTCTTGCGAAAAATGGGTAAGGCTCCGCGATCGGTGGCACGCCAATTTGCTGCAGTGCGCATGTTGCACAAGTACCTGGTGGTCGAAGGCGAACGCAACGACGACCCAGCCGCCCTGGTGGACGGCGTAAAAGTGCCGAGCGGCTTGCCGTCGCCTTTGCGAGAAGAAGAAGTGGAGCGTTTGATAGCGGCGATCACCGGGGACGACTCATTCGCGCGACGCGACCGTGCAATGGTGGAGTTTTTGTATGCAACTGGTGCACGAATCTCTGAGGTGTGCGGGTTGTCGATGGGCGATCTCGACATGGACGACTCACTCGCGCGGCTCATGGGCAAAGGCAGCAAAGAGCGTTTGGTGCCGTTCGGGCGCAGCGCTCATGCTGCCCTTGCTGATTGGCTCGACGAAGGTGGGCGGGGGATGCACGTGCCCAAGCGTTGGCGGAGTCGTGACCACGCAGATGCAGTGTTCCTTGGCGTGCACGGCACTCGGCTATCGCGACAAGCCGCGTTTCACATCGTTCGCAAGTATGCCGGCTTGGCGGGGATCAAAGATGACGTGTCGCCGCACACGCTGCGTCACTCGTGTGCAACCCACATGCTCGTGCACGGTGCAGATTTGCGCATCGTGCAGGAACTTCTTGGTCATGCTTCGGTGAGCACCACCCAGGTGTACACGAAGGTGGATGACGAGTTACTGGTGAGCGTGTACCGCGAATCACATCCACGGGCGGTACGCCGATGAAACCGTTGCAGACGGCTTGGCACCTCGTGAAACGACTCGTGGGTTCGGTGAGTGCCGTTGCGCTGCAACCCCACGAGACACGTGAAGTGACGGATGTGTTGCTGCCGACAGAAAATGCTTTGTTCGAACAGTTCGGCTCTGCCGACCAGCGACACGCATTGCACGTGCTGCGCAGGTTCGATGCCTTTATGCCGCACGCACCAGTGAGCGCGCGTCGGGCTGCGCTCCTGCACGACATCGGCAAGACTGCGTCATCACTCGGAACCGCAGGACGTGTCGTTGCCACACTTGTGGGCCCACGAACGGCAGCGTTCCGCACCTACCACGAACACGAGTCGCTCGGCTTGGAGATGCTGCAGCGCGCCGGCAGTGATGAGGCAACCGTTGCCTTACTGCGGGGCGATGGCCCGCTCGAACTTGTGGCGGCGCTGCACCGAGCCGATGCCGTGTAAGAACGAGTTGCGCTGATACGACGCCGTCAACGCGGCATCATGCCGATGGCAGCGTGGGCGCGGGCCAGGGTGGCAGCAGCAACCACTTCGGCTCGCTCATCGCCTCGACGCACGAGGCGTGCAAGTTCGCCACGATCGCCGAGCAGTTCGTGGTACCGCTGGCGAATCGGTGCAAGGAGTTCCACAACGGCTGCGCCGGTCGCGGCCTTTAGTGCTCCGTACTGCGAGTACTGGGTTGCTACGTGCTCGGGGCTGGAGTTGGTGGCGCTCGCCAAAATTTCCAGCAGGTTGGCCACTCCGGGTTTGTTTGCGCGGTCGTACACCACGTCACTACCACTGTCGGTGACTGCGCGCTTGAACTTGCGTTCGATTGCTGCGGGTTCGTCCAACACGTACACGATGCCCGCGTCGCCACTGGCGGACTTGGACATCTTGGCTTCTGGATGCTGCAGGTCCATGACGCGCGCACCAGCCTTCGGGGTCACGGCTTTGGGAAGCACGAACGTGTCGCCGAAGCGATGGTTGAAACGGATGGCGATGTCGCGGGTGATTTCGATGTGTTGACGCTGATCATCACCGACGGGTACTTCGTGAGCGCCGTACAGCAAGATGTCGGCAGCCTGAAGAGCGGGGTAGGTGAAGAGACCAGCCGACACGAAATCCGCCTCACGTTTGGCTGCCTTGTCCTTGAATTGCGTCATGCGGCTCAACTCGCCGTACGACACCGTGCATTCCATGATCCATGCCAACTGCGTGTGCTGCGGTAGATGGCTCTGCACGAACACCGTCGCAACATCGGGATCGAGCCCGACTGCAAACAGCATGGCTGCCAGCGACAGTGTTTGGTCGCCGAGCACACCCGGTGACTCGGTCACGGTGAGCGCATGCAAATCGACGATGCCGTGAAATACGTCGTTCTCATGTTGGCCCGTTACCCAGTTGCGAAGGGCACCCAGGTAATTGCCCAGATGGACATCACCAGTTGGTTGGATGCACGACAGGACACGAGCCACAATCCCAAGTTACTCGTGGAGCGAGAGGTACTCTCGTATGAATGCCGTACGCGGTGTCCACACCAGTTTTTGAAGGTCCCTTTGACCTTCTGCTGCACCTCATTTTGCAGGAAGAAGTGGACATTCACGAAGTGTCACTGTCGAGAATCGTCGAGGCGTACATTGCGGAACTGGAAAAGATGAAGACGCTGGATCTCGACATTGCCACGGAGTTCTTGTTGATTGCAGCGACGCTCATCGACCTCAAGACCCGCCGACTTCTGCCCACCCGAGACGACGGTGAACTCGACGAAGAGCTGGCGCTCTGGGAAGAGCGAGACATCCTGCTGGCCCGCCTGCTGGATTGCAAGACGTTCAAGGACGTCGCCACGGTGATGTACGACCTCATCGAACGCGCCGAACTGTGCCAACCGCGAATGGCCGGGCCCGATGAACGATTCGAATCGCTGATGCCCGACCTGCTGGAAGGGGTCACGCCGCTGCGCTTGCAGCGGGCCTTCCTGCGAGCCACCGAACCCAAGGCTCCCGTGAGCATCGACCTGTATCACGTGGCGCCAATACGCGCGAGCGTGGCTGATGCGTTGGAAGAATTGGTGCGTTTTTTGCCCGACCGTGGACCTACTTCATTTCGTTCGATCATCAGCGGCATCACCGATCGCATCGAAGTAGTCGTCCGGTTTTTGGCACTCTTGGAGTTGTTCAAACAAGGTCGAGTGGATTTGGTGCAAGCCGAACGTTTTGGCGACATTGCAGTGGTGTGGAATACCGACTGGTTAGAAGATGACATTGGAGCAATCGATAACTATGACGGCTGAAGGTACACAATGGCGCGAGTAACGGATGGCGATATCGCTCCGGAGATAGTGCAGGCCATGGAGGCCATCTTGTTGGTGGCGATGGAACCGGTCAGTGTGAAACTGATGGCCCAAGTGCTCGAACAACCGACATCGGTGGTGGAGGTGTTGTGCAATCGGCTGGCGGCGGCCTACGACGAAGCCGGTCATGGCTTTCAGTTGGTGCAGGTGGCGGGCGGCTTTCGTTTGCAGAGTCGAGCAGAGGTGTCGCAGTATGTCGAGCGTTTCATCCTCGACGGCCAACAAGCACGAATCTCGCCGGCGGCCCTCGAAACGTTGGCAATCATTGCGTACAAGCAGCCGATTTCCAGATCTCAGATTTCTGCGATTCGCGGGGTAGACCCAGAATCCGTGTTGCGCACCCTGCAGGCTCGCGGCTACATCACCGAGGTGCAGCGTGAAGATGGAGGCGGGTTGGCGTTGCTGTACGGCACCACTCCGCTCTTTCTTGAACGACTCGGGTTGAACTCTCTGGAGAATCTCCCACCCATCAGCGATTTCGTTCCCGATGCCGGAGTGGTCGAAGCACTGGAAGCGGGTTTGCGCGTGGTACCTGATACCACGCCGTGACCGACAGCAATGGTGAGGCTCGTGAAGAGCTTGCAGATGGTGAGCGTTTGCAAAAAATCCTGGCGCAGCGAGGCTTTGGAAGTAGGCGCGTGTGCGAAGACCTGATCGCCGAAGGTCGTGTCACGGTCAACGGTGATGTTGCCGAACTCGGGCGACGGGTGGACGTGCAAGTCGATGTCGTCGCGGTCGATGGTGTGGTCGTCGGCGTGCGCCCCGATTTGGTGTATTACCTGCTGCACAAGCCGTACAACGTCATCACCACATCGAAGGACACCCACGACCGTGTGACCGTGGTGGAACTGGTGCCGGCGGAGCCGCGCGTGTTTCCCGTCGGCCGTCTGGATCTCGACTCGGAAGGTCTCATCATCCTCACCAACGATGGCGAACTGACGCATCACCTGACGCATCCGAGTTTTGGTGTTGAAAAGGAATACCTCGTGCACGTTCGCTGTGGTCCGGATGGTGTGTCGGAATCGGCCCTCAACAAATTGCGCAAAGGCGTCGAGCTCGATGATGGTGTGACATCGCCGGCCAAGGTTGGGCAAGTACAACCCGGAGTTCTGCGCATCGTGATTCATGAAGGTCGCCACCGACAAGTGCGGCGGATGTGTGATGCTGTTGGCCACGAAGTGAACAGGCTGGTGCGAACGCGAATCGGTGGTCTCACCGATCCAACGCTGAAGCCAGGGGAGTGGCGACACCTCACGCATCAAGAGGTACGAGCGCTCGCCGTACGCTGAAGAGTCGTGATGCGGCGTGCAAACGTACTGGGCTTGGGCCTCATTGGCGGGTCAATTGCCGCTGGATTGCGTGCCGCGGGCTGGCACGTGTCGGGCATTGATGAGCACAGCGAACGCCAAGCAGATGCGCTGACACGCGGGGTGATCGACGCAGCCGGCCTCGACAAGCAGGCCGAGATGTCGTTCGTGGCGACACCCGTATCGCAGTTGATTGCCGGCGTCGAGCATTTGTTGGCCAACACGCAAGGTGCCGTAACCGACGTTGGTTCGGTGAAGCGCCCCGTCGTCGATGCGATCTCTGACCCCAGATTTGTCGGTGGACATCCCATGGCCGGCAGTGAACTGCAGGGTTTGGACGGTGCCGATGCCGACATGTTTCGTAATGCGGTGTGGGTGCTGACACCTTCTGGCACCACCAGCGATGCAACGTTTGCTGCGGTGGCTGCCGTGGTGCGTGAACTTGGTGGTGACATGTTGGCTCTGCCGGCTGCACGCCACGATCAGCTCGTGGCCGTGACCAGCCACTTGCCGCACTTGGCGGCCGCCACTTTGCTCACGCTTGCGCGTTCGCGCGCCGACGATCACGCAGCAGTGATGCGTTTGGCAGCCGGGGGTTTTCGTGACATGACGCGCGTAGCGAGCGGTCATCCAGCCATTTGGCTCGATATCTGTCGGGAGAACCAGGTGGCGATCGTCGAAGCCATCGACGCCATGATTGCTGGTCTCGCCGAGATGCGCAACATCGTGCACGCTGCTGATTCGGCATCACTGCTTACGCGGCTCAGTGATGCACGCAGCGTGCGAGCCAATCTGCCTGGACGTGTTCGTGAATTGGTCGATGTGGCAGAAGTGCGTATCCCCATTCCTGACCGCGCAGGGGCTGCTGCCGAAGTGTTCACGCTGGCTGCCGAACTTGGGGTGAACACCGCCAACTTCGAAGTCAGTCACTCGGTGGAAGGCGATCGCGGTGTGCTCATCATGGTGGTAGACGCAGCGAGTGCCGAACTATTCCGCGGTGGGCTCCTTGCGCGCGGCTTCAAACCAGCTGTGGCTCGGGTTGTTTGATCCGTGACCGTTGAATCCTTCTCGCCTCTCCCGAGCGGTGTGGCAGGCGTGGTGCAGGTTCCGGGTTCCAAATCGGTGAGTAATCGGGCGTTGGTGTGTGCGGCCTTGGCCAACGCAACGAGCACGGTGCGTGGCGTAGCGAGTGGTGACGATACGTCACGGATGATTGCCGGACTGCAGGCACTCTCGGCTCGGATGACGCCCACTCCAGATGCACAGAACGGCGGCGTGGATGTGCTCGTGCACGGTGGAATCGACCGGGCCACGACGCACAGTGTGCAGATTGATGCTGGCTTGGCAGGTACCACGTCGCGATTTCTCACGGCGGTAGCCGCGGTGCGTGCGGGAAACACGACCATCACCGGTGGTGCCGGGTTGCTGCGTCGGCCGATGGGAGACCTGCATCAGATGTTGCAGACGCTGGGTGTGAGCGTGCACGCCGAGCGTGGGGGCTACTTACCGGTCACCGTGGCGGGGAGCGCCGAACACCGGTTGTCGGCGGTCATGCACGAACTCGATGCGCGTGGTGATGTATCGAGTCAATTCATATCGGCGATCATGATGATTGGTCCGTTGTTGGGTGGTGTACACATTCGTACTCATGGCGATGTGGTGTCGCACGAGTATCTGATGATGACGGCGCAAGTGATGCGTGCTTTCGGAGCCGTGGTGAACGTGGCAGCCGACGGCATCATTGTGGACGGTGGCAATTATTCCGGATGCAATTTCAGTGTCGACAGTGATTGGTCGTCGGCAAGTTATCCATTTGCCGCGGTAGCGATAGCGGGTGGATCGGTCACCGTGCCGGGGCTGCGGCGTGACACCACGCAACCAGAAGCGGCATTCGTGGAGGTACTCACGCGGATGGGTTGCACGGTGCGCCACGAAGAACATGCAGTCACCGTGTTGCGTGCCGTCAAACAGCCTCTCGTGGGCATCGATATCGATATGTCGGCAATGAGTGATCTGGTGCCGACGGTTGCGGCGATGGCGGTCTGTGCCACGACACCGTCGCGCATCCGCGGCGTTGGCTTCATTCGCGCCAAGGAAAGTGATCGCTTGGGCGACTTGGCGGGTGAGCTCGCCACCTGTGGCGCCGATGTAGTGGTCGAGCCCGATGGTCTCGTCATCACTCCGGCGACGCTCAACGGAGGTGATGTGCATCCGCACGATGACCATCGATTGGCAATGTCGTTGGCACTACTGGGTTTGGCTGGCCCAGCAGTGCGGGTGCATGATGCAGAAGTCGTGACCAAGTCGTGGCCGAAGTATTGGTCGGCGATGCGCAGTGCCATGGCCCAATAAGGCGATACACCGCGTGCTCGCAGAGTGTGAAGCGGGCTACAGCCGCGCTATATCGAGGATTCGCCGCTTCGGCCCAAATCGTGGAGCACCGTTGCCGCTCAATTCCAGCAAGCGCACCACCTGCCATCGTTGGCCACCGTATTGCTCGAGCGTGACGAGCATGTTTTCGTCGCTACCGCGTGCCTGACCGGTGAGTGCCCACGCAACGGTGTTCTTCACGTGAAAGTCGCCGATCGGAAGGGCATCCTGGTCGCCATGGGATACGGCGATTGCAACGGCCGATGTCCACACTCCGATGCCCGGTAACTGCATGAGATGGGCTCGTGCATCTGCACCAAGCAGATCGCGGGCGCGATCCACATACCGTGCATGACGGGCAGCGGTACGCAATGCGGTGGCTCGCTGAGCCTCGATGCCAAGGCGATGAAACTCCCACGATGCGATACGCAGGATCTGCTCGGGGCGCGGTGGTAGTCGTAAGTTCAATGGGCCTGGCGCTGGTTCACCAAAGCGAGTGCACAACGTGCGCCATTGTGTGCTGGCCTGCGCCGCCGTGATGCGTTGGCCCAATATTGCCGGCAAGAGTTCGTGGTACGGCGTATCGCTGGCCGGTAGATGCAACATCCCCAGGTGATGTTGGGCGTGTTCAACCGCGCGATGGTGAGGTGTCACCAATCGACTAGCCGTCGCCCGTGCGGTGAGGCGGTCGGCTCGTGCCAACAACCATGCACCACCCGGACCCCAGGCCTCGGTAGTGCACTGCCCGTCGTGGCGAATGTGGATGCTGATGGTGCCAGGGCCGTCTGGCGTCAGCGTGGCGCGTTCGATGCAGTGATTACCGCCGTGGTTCGCGACCACGCGAGTGGTGGGGTCAAAGGCACCATTGCGCAATGCGGTGAGGTCGTACGTGTGTCGCTCGATACTGCCGATGGTAGGCGCTCGGTGTAGCGCGCTGGCTCATGTCCACCTACTAGATTCGTCGGTTGACAAGACGGGGGAAGTACGTGTCAGCACGCGAGATCATGTCATGGGAATTATTCGGCGTTGCCAGTCGTGAATTGGCCACGCAGATCGCCAAATCCGGCTACGAGCCAGACATCATCTTGGCAATCGCACGCGGCGGCCTCTTGGCTGCCGGTGCGCTCGGGTATGCGTTGTCGGTGAAGAACACCTACACGTTGAATGTGGAGTTCTATACGGGTGTCGACGAACGGCTCGCGATTCCCATCATGTTGCCCCCCGTGCCGTCCATTGTCGACCTCAAGGACTCCCGAGTGTTGATCGTCGACGACGTCGCCGATACGGGACACACCCTGAAATTGGTCAACGAATTCTGCGCGGGTCAGGTGAAGGAGTCGCGAATCGCGGTGCTGTACGAAAAGTCGGCTTCGATCGTCAAGAGCGATTACGTGTGGAAGCGCACCGACGAGTGGATCAACTTCCCATGGAGCGACAAAGAGCCAGTGGCCAAGCGCTCGTGGAGCGTACGCGACGCCTGAATTACGGCAGCGAGATTGTCGGATTCAGGAATTCGTTCGTCGTCACATCGCCGGCAGCCACATCCGGAACGTCGAGACCCTGTTCGCGCAGGATCGGCGTGGCCAACGCAATGAATTCATCAATTCGGGGTGATTCGAAGTCGCCGAATGTTGGTGTGGAGCCGTTGTTGATCAAACCGAGGCTCATCAGGGTGTCTACGGAGTAGTTGGCCAGTTCGACACTTTGTGACCATGAGGTTTCCAATTGCGTCACCACATCAAGGATGGTGCCAATCGTGCGGTCGGGTGACAACACGAAATCGATTTGTGCTTGCTGCAGGAGCGGAACGAGTTGGGCCAGACAGGGTCGCAATGCGTCGAGACGCAACTTGTTGATTGCCAAGTTTTGTGGGTAGGAGGTCCACCCGGCTTCGTGCACCAATTGGAATGCGGTAGTGATGGGGCCTGATTCCAGCGTGGAGTATCGGTATGGCTCACTGGTGACAAACCCCTGGTGGGCGATGTCGTCGGTGGCCAGCGGAAGGCCACCTTTGAAATTGCTGTCCACCTTCTCGGCGGGCACCACCCCTTGAGCGACGAGATAACGCATGTACGGACGGTCTCCGAACACGCTGACGGCAGGCACCCGCGGTGATATCTGGGCTATGGTGCTCACGTCAGGATGCAGATCGGCATTCCAGAGAATGACTTGTGGGTTGATGGCGATGGCATTGAACACAGCCAAGGTGGGCGCCTCGGCGAATCGGGAGAGCGCAACGTCGGTACCCACGTATCCAAACATGATGCTGCCGTCCAGAAACATTTCGGTGACAACTGGAGATTCGATGAACGGTCCACCGGCACGAATCTCGAGTGCAATCCCCGTCGGTGCACCGTTCACGGTCAGTGCTCCGGTGGTGGCCCCACGTGCTTTGTCAACGACGTAGTCGTCGCCGAGGAGTTCGTAGATCCCACCGTGTTCGGCCTGCGGATACCAGTCGGTTTGCACCACCACGGTTGCTGGGCACACCGACGAAAGGACGAGGGTGGGCACCGTGGTGGTAACGGCTACGGCACTGATCGATGACGTGTCTTCGCTGGCGCTACAACCAGCGATGATGAATAGTGCAAGAGTGACAAGAACACGTGCGCTCGCGCGCTTTACGGATGGTGCCATGGGGAGATGCATATCTTACGTAGCACTTCGACAACGATGAAGAACCCAACGCCAAGAACTGTGGCAACGAGAGCCGTCACGAACATCGGACCTGAGCGTGTGTCTTGAAAGAAGTAGACCACCAGTCGCCCGAGGCCGGGAGTGCCGCGAGTGAAGAAAAAGTCTCCAACAACCGCGCCGATCACCGACAACCCTGCTGAGACGCGCAAGCCGGCAAAGATGGCGGGGCTCGCTGCAGGTAACTCAAGCTGCAGGAGGCGTTGCCAAGGGGAGAACCCGCCCAAGGCAAAGACGTCGTGCAATGCGTGCGATACCGATCGCAAACCAAACAATGTGTTGCTGGCAATCGGAAAGAATGCGATGAGCACAGTCACCGTCACACGAGCACCAAACGATGGTCCAACCAGTCGAACGATGATGGGCGTCAGCACGATGATGGGCGTGACCTGCAGGGCGATGAGCCAGGGCCAGAGAGCCGATTCGAGCGCCTGGGAATACCGCATGAGAATACCCAGAACGATTCCGATCACGAGGGAGAACACCAGACCAGCCGCGGCGGTGCCGAGTGAGATGGCAGTGGCCGAGGTGATCCGGTCGATCGTTGCGGCGTTGAGCCCGACAAAAAGTTGGTGAGGAGGTGGAATGATCAATGCCGATCCGTCGGCCGACGCAAAGTTGTTGTCGAGTGAATACGCCAATGCGTACCAACCAGCGACGATTGCGAGGAGCACCGAAACCGGTGGAAGTAGACGTTTCATGCGTGGGCTTCCAAACATGACGCAACTTGGCCACAGAGCGCAGCAA
>JBEDEI010000057.1:0-6197 GCA_041175765.1 Actinomycetota bacterium
GACGAAACGCGCGCCGATCACCACGTCTTCGTCGGGGAATGCCATCAGCGCCCGATGGAATGCCTCGGTCATCAAACCTTTCAGCGCAACGTCGCGCTTCGGAGTGCGCTTCACGCTCACCGGCTGCCGGCAACACGCAAGGCTGGAGTCTGGTCGTGTTGGAAGGTGCAGCAACCGAATCGTTCTGGTCGGCGACGATGACGCCAGAAACCCGTGCGACATTCCGCTGGCAACACTTGTTGGCGGCTCCCGTCATTGCGCTGTCGTTTGCCGACCCGCAGGCGTACGTGGAGCGTTACGCCGAGAACGACAAGGCACGAACTGGGCTTGGCGAATCCACTTCGGCATGGCCAACGCCGTATTGGACGGTCGATGCATCATTCGCCACGATGACGTTGCTTCTCGCAGCCCACGACGCCGGACTCGGTGCACTGTTTTTCGGAGTGTTCCGTGGTGAACATGAGTTGCGCAGAGCACTCTCGATTCCGGAACGTCTACAACTGATCGGGGCCATCGCGTTGGGTTATGAACGCCTGCCGACGACGCCAGAGCAGGATGACCCGGCGTTCGGCAAAGGTCTGAGTGCCAATCGTGCGCGGGCAGATGCCGACCAGATTCTGCACTTTGGTGGCTGGTAACGCGTTCGTTGTCGATATTGCGATGACGGCTGTTACGCACCCGACAACGCAAAACGCAGGGCGGTGACCAACTCATCGCGACTGGCGGCCGGGGCCTGACATGCGTATTGGCGACACACGTAGGCCAGACCGTCGCGGCGATTAGCAAAGAGTGGCGAGTCGAATGATTCGCCCCAGGCGAGGACCACCGTTGGCAACCACTGGGTCTGCACGTACTGTACGAATTCCCCCCGTTTGCCGGTGATGACGATTTCGGTCGGGCCCACGTGGTGGAGATGCAGTGCGCTCAGCAGATGGGGGAACGCGGTGGGTGCGCTCACCACGATGCGAGCCAGCAGTTTGAAGATTCCTTCGGCGTGTTCGCGGTAGTGCTCCTTGCCGGTGAGCGCCGCCAGTCGTTGCAGGGCGAATGCGGCAACGGAGTTGGCCGAAGGTGTGGCGTTGTCGATGAGATCCTTCTGGCGAACGATGAGTTGTTCGCCGTCGTTCGGGGTGGTGAAAAGCCCGCCTTCGGCTGCATCCCAGTGATGGGCAAGGAGTTGATCGGCGGCTTCACATGCCAGGCCGATCCATTTGGCGACCCCGGAGAGTTCGTATAGACGGGTGAATGCGTCGACCAAGTTGGCGAGATCGGCCGCCATGGCCAGATGCTTGGGCGTTGCATCACGATGCCAGGTGCGAATCCAGCGACCGTCGGCACGACGCATCGTGGCGGCGAGAAAGTTGCCCGCTCGCTGCGCTGCGGCCGCCCACTCGTCGTTGGCGTATGCGCCGGCAGCCTCCGCCAGTGACGCAACCATGAGGGCATTCCACTCGGTGATGACTTTGTCGTCGAGTCCGGGATGGTGTCGTGTGTTGCGCGCTGTCAGCAGCAAGGCGCGAATCTTGTCGAGGTCGTCGTCACGCATGAGTACGCCGCGATTCGACAAGCGACAGGGGATGGATTTGCCTTCGAAGTTGCCGGCATCGGTGATCTCGTACCACTCCAGCGCACGGTCGACTAGGTGTTCGGGAATGATCCGCCGTACTTGGTCGGGGGTGAACACATAGAAGTGTCCTTCGTGGGAGTGCCCGGTTTCATCGAGTGAGTCGGCGTCTTGCGCGCTGTAGAACGCCCCATCGGGAGACCGCATGTCGCGCAACACGTACGTGATGGTTTCCTCGACCACTTGTCGCCAGCGTGGCTCGCGAAAAATCAGTGAAGCATGCAGATACGGTCGGAGCAGCAACGCCTGGTCGTACAACATCTTTTCAAAGTGCGGCACGAGCCACTGCTCATCCACGCTGTAGCGGGCGAAACCTCCACCAATGTGGTCGTACATGCCGCCCGACGCCATCGCGTCGAGCGACGTGGTGATCATCGTGCGCGCCCGCGGCGATTCGTCGTTGAGATAGGAGCGCAAGAGCAGTTCGATCGCCATCGACGAAGGGAACTTCGGCGCACCACCGAAGCCACCCCAGGTCTCGTCGAAGGTGGAACTGAGTTGTGCTTCGGCGGCAGAAAAGACGTCGATGGAAGGCAGGTTGGGGTTGGCGGTGATTTGCGAGGTGCGCGCGATGTTTTCCACCAGGGCTTCGACATTGCTGTCGATGTCGCTGCGCCGGTTGCGCCAGGCGTCATCGATTGCGTTCATCAGTTGTATGAACGTGGGCTTGGGGTAGTAGGTGCCGCCAAAAAATGGTTGGCCGTCAGGAGTGAGAAACACCGTCATCGGCCAGCCACCCCGACCCGTCATCGCCTGCACGGCGTCCATGTACACGCTGTCCACATCGGGGCGTTCTTCGCGATCCACTTTCACATTGACGAACAAGCGATTCATGATTTCGGCGACTTCGGCATCCTCGAAGCATTCATGCGCCATGACATGGCACCAGTGGCAAGCGGAATAACCGACAGAAAGCAGCACGGGGACGTTGCGCTGTTTGGCCTGGGCGAACGCATCATCGCACCACGGCCACCAATCAACGGGGTTGTCCTGATGTTGGCGCAGGTACGGCGACGACTCGTGGGCGAGTCGATTCATGGAATGTTCAGGCGCCTACGGCGTGGTAGCCGCCGTCGACGTGCACGATTTCGCCCGTCGTGGCCGGAAACCAGTCGGACAACAGCGCACAACAGGCACGCGCAACCGCGCTGGAGTCGTTGATGTCCCAACCGAGTGGAGCACGAGTGCCCCAGATGTCTTCGAACTGGGCAAACGACGGAATCGATTTGGCGGCCATCGTGCGAATCGGGCCGGCGGCGACGAGATTGCAGCGAATTTTCTTGGCACCGAGTTCGCGGGCGAGGTATCGACTGGTGGATTCCAACGCCGACTTGGCCACCCCCATCCAGTTGTAGGCCGGCCACGCGACCGTGTTGTCAAAGTCCAGCCCGACGATGCTGCCGCCGTTGGTCATGAGTGGCACGAACGCGTCGGCCAGCGTCTTGAGCGAAAAGGCAGAGATCTGCATGGCGACAGACACGTCTTCCCACGTGACTGCCATCAAGTCGTCACCGAGGCAGGCAGCGGGTGCAAAGCCGATGGAGTGCAACACACCATCCACTTCGCCCAGGTGCTGTCGGGCGGCCTCGCGCACCTGGTCCACATGGGCGGCGTTGGTGACATCGAGTTCAGCGACGTGCGGTGTGGTCGGCAGCTTTCTGGCCGTGCGCTCGGTGATGGAAAGCCCGCGTCCTGCACCCGTCAACATGACCGTGGCACCATTTTCTTGTGCAAGTTTGGCTACGCCGAATGCCAACGATGCATCGGTCAGCACACCCGTGATCACGAGCCGCTTACCTGCCAGAATCGCCACGTGGCTACGGTAGTGGAGATGACGAACGCATTACCGAGCATCGGATACGTGGGTGGAACCGGTCCGGCGGGTGGCGCTCTGGCAGTGCGTTTGGCCTCGGTGGGATATCGCGGTGTAATCGGCTCGCGAACGGCGCAGCGCGGACAGCAAGTAGCAGCCGAACTGATCGCCAAATGGCCCAGTCACGCACTGTCGCTGACGGGTGGTGACAACGCCGCTGCAGCGCAGTGTGATGTGATCGTGTTGGCCACGCCGTGGGATTCTGCCGCAACGACCGTCACCGAACTGGCCCCCGCTTTGCGCGGCAAAGTCGTCATCACGATGGCCAATGCGTTGATACGCGTAGGGAAAGAGTTTCAACCGCTCATTCCGCCGCGCGGCAGTATCGCCGCCCACGTGCAGGCGGCCATTCCTGCGTCGCACGTGGTGGCCGCATTCCAACATTTGCCAGCCACCGAACTTGGTGCACTCGACCATGAAGTGGATAGTGATGTCTTGATTTGTTCGGACAATGCCGATGCCACCAAGACGGTGAGTGAAATCGTCTCGCGAATTGCCGGATGTCGTCCGCTGAATGCCGGATTGTTGTCGAATGCGCTGGCCATCGAAGCGTTGACTGCGGTGTTGTTGCAACTCAATGTGCGATACAAGACCCGCGTTGCGCCACGCTTCACGGGCATCAACTGAGCAACGGCGTGCGTCTATACGACACGGCCCGGCGCGAAGTTGTCGACTTTTCGCCGCCCGATGAGGTGAAGATGTACGTCTGTGGGGTGACGCCCTACGACGCCACCCATCTCGGGCATGCATTCACTTTCCTCACGTACGACATTTTGATTCGTCGTCTCATCGATACGGGGCGAACCGTGCGCTGTGTGCGCAACGTGACCGATGTGGACGATCCGCTCTTTGCCAAAGCGAGAGAACTCGACATCCACTATCTAGACCTCGCGGCGCGCGAAGAACAGCGACTGGAAGATGACCTACGGGCCTTGAATTTCGTCCCGATGTTCTCCACACCGCGTGCTTCGTCGGCGATTGCCGACATTCGTGGGTTCATCGGCATGGTGCTCGAGCAAGGGTTTGCCTACGAAGCAGGGGGATCGGTCTACTTTGATGTGGCGCGCTCGGCGCAGTTCGGTTCGGTATCGCACTACGACCGAGCCACCATGTTGCGGCTGGCAAAGGAACGGGGTGGCAATGTGGAAGACCCCAACAAACGCGACCCACTCGACTTCGTGCTGTGGCAACCATCGGCGCCCGACGAACCGTCGTGGGACACCTTGTGGGGAGCCGGGCGTCCTGGTTGGCACATCGAGTGCAGTGCCCTGGCGCTGCGCGAATTGGGGACGACGATCGACTTGCACGGCGGGGGTACCGACCTCATCTACCCACACCATGAATGTGAGCGAGCCCAATCCGAGGCAGCGACCGGGCAGCCGTTCGTGCGCCACTGGATGCATGTCGCGATGGTCTGGATGGATGGCCACAAGATGTCCAAGAGTCGGGGCAACCTCGTTTTCGTCGACGCCCTGCGCAAGACCTACGACCCGCGGGCAATCCGACTGGGGCTCCTCGTGAACCATTACCGCCACGAGTGGGAGTGGGACAAAGGTCTCATGGAACGAGCCACTGCTCGGCTTGGCAAATGGTCTGCCTCGCTAGTTGACTCAACACCACCATTATCCGCACGAGACCAAGGAGGCAGCGCTGTGGTTGATACCGAGCTCAACACTGTGCTCAACACCGTGCTCAATACCGTGCGCGACCACTTGGACAACGATCTGGATACTCCTGCTGCAGTCAAGGCCATCGACGATGCCGCCGCCGCTGGAGTCAATGTGCGTGAAGCAGCCGCACTGCTCGGTGTGGTGCTGTGAGCCGCGAGCGCGCACACCCCGACTGGGCCTTCCACGGAGCGACCGCGTTCCAGTCGCGCTTGCGCACGGTCGCAAAACCGCTTGCCAAGTTGGCATGGCGTTGCGAACTCGAAGGTTTCGATCGACTGCCAACTTCGGGTGCGGCAATTTTGTGCCCGAACCACATCAGTTTCCTGGATTCGGCGTTGATAATTGCGCTCGCTCCGCGAAACATTTCGTTCATCGGCAAGAGCGAATATATGGACTCGTGGAAGACGCGCTGGTTCTTCCCCAAGGTGGGCATGATCCCCGTCGACCGCAGCGGTGGTGAGAAGTCGCATGCCGCATTGGATGCTGCAGAGCGGGTGCTTGCCCGTGGCGAACTCTTCGGAATTTTCCCGGAGGGCACTCGCAGTCGCGACGGAATGCTCTACAAGGGTCATACCGGTGCGGCACGCTTGGCCGTGAAGTTGGGTTGCCCGATTTTCCCCGTCGGCATCGTGGGCACCAGCGCGATTCAGCCGCCAGATGCGCCATTGCCACGTTTGGGCGGGGCGGTGCGTATCTCCATCGGGCGTCCGATCAATGCCGCGCGTTATGCAGCGCGATCGCACGACCCGCTGCTGTTGCGTGAAATCACCGATGAGTTGATGTTCGAGATCCGCGAACTGACCGGCCAGGAGTATCGCAACACGTACGCCACGAAAAAGCGCAGCGAGACCATCGTCGAAGCCACTGCGGAGATTCCACGCTTTGCAGAATCGGTAACGCCTTTGCATTCGTGAAGGTGGCCGAACGAAAGAAGCCAGCGAGCGTAGAATAACGAGTGCATGTCTGACGCCGCGCTTATGGACATTCGGCTGCCAGACGGCTCCACTCGCCAAATTCCGCAGGGTTCCGA
>JBEDEI010000058.1:0-3503 GCA_041175765.1 Actinomycetota bacterium
ATCTTGAACTGGGAGGCAAAGCGCCAGTAATTATTTTCGACGACGCCGACATTGAACTTGCAGTGTCAACAATCGCCATGACCGGCTACTTCAACGCTGGGCAAGACTGCACGGCTGCCACGCGAGTGATCGTCGGGCCAAAGGTGTACGGCGACTTCGTCGAAGCGCTCGCCGAAGCCGCAAAGAATACGAAGACCGGCGCACCGACCGACGACGTGCTCTACGGTGCGTTGAACAATGCGAATCAGTTGGCGCGAGTGAATGGCTTCATCGAGCGGGCACCGAAGCATGCGCGGGTTGTTGCTGGCGGCAACAAGATCGGCAACAACGGTTATTTCTTTGAGCCAACGGTGGTGGCAGACCTCAAGCAGACCGACGACATGATCCAGCAAGAAATCTTCGGCCCCGTCATCACGGTGCAGAAGTTCAGCGACGAAGCCGAAGCAGTCAAATGGGCCACTGGCGTGGAGTACGGCTTGGCGTCATCGGTGTGGACCCGCGACTTTGGCAAAGCTATGCGCATGGCCAAGGCGCTCGACTTCGGTTGTGTGTGGGTCAACACCCACATCCCCGTGGTAGCCGAAATGCCCCATGGTGGCTACAAAAAGTCGGGCTACGGCAAAGACCTGTCGGCCTATGCCCTCGACGACTACACACGCGTCAAGCACGTGATGGCAAACATCAACAGCTGATGACTAGCGTTGCTCGCCGAGGGGGGCGATAGCCAGCGGTGGGAATCGAGCGTGGTTCAGTCGAACTTGTTGACGTAACGAAGCGTTACGGCGACGTCACGGCTGTCGACAAAATCAATCTCGAGATTCACGCAGGCGAGTTTCTGTCGCTCCTGGGCCCGAGCGGTTGTGGCAAAACCACGACGTTGCGAATGTTGGCTGGTTTCGAGCAGCCCGACGAAGGGTTCATTCGCATCTCCGGCGAATACGTGCAGGGTGTGCCCCCATACAAGCGTGACGTGAACACGGTGTTCCAGCATTACGCGCTGTTTCCACACATGACGGTGGCAGAAAACGTGGCGTACGGCTTGCGGCAAAAGGGTGTCAACAAGTCGGATATTGCGGCACGAGTACACGAAGCACTCGGCATGGTGCAGATGACCAAACTCGCTGACCGTCGGCCGCGCCAGATGTCGGGTGGTCAACAACAGCGTGTGGCGGTTGCCCGAGCCTTGGTGAATCGCCCGAGCATTCTGTTGCTCGACGAACCACTCGGCGCACTCGATCGCAAGTTACGCGAAGAGATGCAGATCGAACTCAAACTTTTGCAGACTCGTTTGGGGATCACGTTCGTATTCGTGACCCATGACCAAGAAGAAGCGATGTCGATGTCGGATCGCATCGCCATCATGCTCGACGGGCATGTCGAGCAACTCGCTGATCCAGAGACCGTGTACGAACATCCGACTACGGCCTTCGTGGCGGGCTTCGTCGGACGCAACAACTTCTGGCAGGGCATCGCCACCGAGCACGGGTCCCTTGCCGACGATGGCACGGTGTTCGTCGCTAGCCGACCCGAAGAAGACGTCCCCAATGACGAGCCGGCCCTGTCGGCGGTGCGGCCTGAGTGCATCAATTTGAGTGCTCAGCAGCCCAGCAAGCCGGAGAACTCCGTTCGTGCCACGGTGGCCGGCGTGTCGTATTTCGGCGATGTGCTCCAATATGTGGTGCGTACCGCCACAAGAGACCTGCTGGTTCTGGTGCCGCGCACGAATCCGGAGCGGTTCCAGGTCGACGACGCGGTGTGGTGTTCGTGGGCAGCCGAAGACGTGTACCTCTTCTCGGCTCGTCAGGCCCAGATCGTGATGGCGGCACCCAGCGCGGCTTCGTAATGCGCTATGTTTCGGTAAAGGAAAAGTCAACCAACTCAGGGGGTAGATAGTGGCCAAGCAACTTCGCATGCTCGCACCGGAAGCATTCCGTGAGCATCTTTCACGACGAGCATTCATCATGGGTGGTACTGCAGCGGCAGGCTTTGCCGTCTTGCTCACTGCCTGTGGCGGATCCGACGACTCATCGGGTGGCGATGCATCGGGTGGCGATGCGGCATCGGGCGATTACTCGCGCGTCATCAACAAGGCATCAGGTTCATTGGCGATGTATACCTGGGGCGACTACAACGACCCCGACATCGTCGGTGCACTTGCCGAATCCGAACTCGGAGTGTCGATGAAGGTCGATTACTACCCGAGCAATGAAGATCTCATCACCAAGCTGGCAGCCAGCAACGGCAACAGCGGTTTTGACATCGTGGTGCCAACCGGGCCATACGTACCGCAGATGATCGAAAAGGGTTTGATTCAGAAGTTGGACATGTCAAAGATTCCAAACTTCAGCAACCTCGACGCTGCGTATGTTTCGCAGGCGTGGGACCCAAACAACGAATACTCGATCTGTAAGAACTGGGGCAGCACTGGCTACTTCTACAACAAGACGAAGATCACCCGAAAGATGGAGACGTGGCAAGACTTCATCGACGCCTGCATGAATGAAGGCAGTGGCAACTGTGCAGTGATCGACACCGCTCCGAACCTGTGTGGCATGTGGTACTGGGCAAACGGCTACAACTGGAACGACCAAGACCCAGCCAAGCTCGATGCCTGCGAGAAGTTCCTCGTTGATGAGTTTGCACAGCACATCAAAGCGTTCGACTCGTACCCGAGCACGAAGTTGGCCGAAGGCGCCTACACCATCTCGATGGGATGGAACGGCGACTTGCGTCAGGCCTACACACGTATCGCTGATGCTGGCGGCAATCCGGAAGAGTGGGTGTGGGTGCTCGGTGCTCCAGCCACCGAATTGTGGATGGACACGTATTGCGTGGCAGCTGGTGCACCAAACCCAGAAGCCGCCCATGCGTGGATCAACTGGGAACTTGTACCAGAGATCTCCATCAAAGACCTGCAGTATCACGGCTACAACACCGGCCTGAAGAACATGGACACGCTCGTTGCCGAGCTTGCCCCAGACTTGGAGTTGGGCGACATGATTTTCTTCAAGCCTGAACAAGTGGCCACGTTCCAGACCCAGGAGATCACTCCGACACTGGACCGCATGGTCGACATCGTGAACAAGGTGAAGGCCAAGGCGGGAGCCTGAGCAGGAACTAACGGCCAAGGCCGGGACATGACTTTCTCGTGACCGCCTCGGTTGCGCCAGATCGTCGGCGGCAATTGCGGGCGCCCAAGTTTGCGCTCGCGCTGCCGTCGATTATCTGGTACCTCACCTTCTTCGTTGCACCCATTGCCTTCGTGGTGCTGTATTCATTCGGCACCAAAGACACCAGCCAACGTGTACCAGTCGACCTTACGAATCTGTCCACCAACAGTTATGTCGAAGTCTTCGACGAAACGTTCTTCAGCGTGTTTCGTGCGACAGTTCGAATTGCCATCACCGCCACGTTGCTGTGCCTGTTGATTGGTCTACCGGTTGCCTATTTTGCCGCTTTCAAGGTCAGCGAGCGCTGGCGCGCCATCGTGCTTGCGGCGGTGG
>JBEDEI010000059.1:0-4021 GCA_041175765.1 Actinomycetota bacterium
GTATGCCATACCGGTCGCAGATGTGCATGCTTGTCCAACACGACACCACTTTCGTTCACTCCGCGATCAAGATGAATGGCAAGTTGCGCCAAGCGTGCAACGGGTGTTTCGGAGCGGAACAGGCGCGTGGTGCCATCGGTTGCCACTACATAACCGGCAAGGTCGAGGTCGCGGTCCAACCACGAGTTGAGCAGGGGCGATCCGTACACCTCCACTTCGAGCGTGCCGAAGTTGCTCGCGAGCCCCTCTGGGTTGCTCTTCACGTGCAAACCCGGGGAATCGGTGTGCGCGCCGACGATACGAAAGTGCGTATTGCGTCGTGGTTGCGTTGCAAAGGCCACCAGTGCGCCATCGCGAGTGACGAAACCTTTTACCGACTTGCCCGAGAACTTGGGAAACTCGCTGGCGTGGTCGAACCACACATAGCCCGCATCCAGCAGGCGTTGTGCTGCCGTGGCGACGACATGATGCGCAGTGGGCGAGCAGTCGAGGAACTGCTGCAGGCTGGCGATACCGCGATCAGCCACCCGGGTTGTTGAACGAGGTGTTGAACGGGATTTCGACCGTGACGTCACGACCGAAGAAACTACAGGTGATATCGCTGGAATCGCCCTGCTCCACCCGGGTCTGGATTTCGGCAATGCAAATCGACAGCGAGTCGCGCTGGGTAAAGCCCAACCAGACGATGCCGCCGAACACCGCGACCAGCAGCAATTTGCTCACCAAAGACGACACGAATTTCAAGACCAACAGCACGCCGAGGACTCCAACTGCCATCGCCGCCAGTGATACATCACGCGCAGACTGCGCATCAAAAGAAGACAAGTCCATTGCATGAAGTCTGCCAGTGTGCGCTTCATAGACTGCGCATATGAGTGATCAACCCATTTCGATGTCGCGCAGTGGACCACCCGAAACCGTACTGCCGGCCATTGATCCGGCGATCGCCAACGCACTCAACGCCGCGCTTGCCGCGTCGCCAGCGCAGCGTCGGGCGGCGATTGCTGCAGTTGCCGCCAAGTTCCCGACCTGCCTGCAGGCGTGGGCTGCGCTCGGGCGCGCCAGCACACCGGGCATCGAGGCGTACATGCCGTTTCGGATCGGCTACCACCGTGGCTTGGACACGTTGCGTGCCAATGGCTGGCGTGGTTCAGGTTTCGTTCGCTGGGCACATACATCAAACCACGGATTTCTCGAATGCCTCGAAGGTTTGGCGGTTAATGCCGCTGTCATCGGCGAAGAATCCGAAGCAGTGCGTTGCCAACAATTCTTGATCCAATGCGACCCGCGCGGTCGCGCGTAGCGGTAGTTGCCGGCCGAACCAGCGAGCCACGTGTGACACATCATCCGCTGCAGCTGGCCTGCGCCGGAGTGCTGGTGGGTGGGGCAAGTACCCGCTTTGGTAGGGACAAGGCAAGTGCGTTGTTCGCCGGCCATACGCTGCTCAACCATCACATCAACGTGTTGTACGAAGCAGGCTGCAACGAAATCGTGTACGTCGGTGGTGCGCCGCGCAGCGATGTGGCACGAGACGCTCGGCATGTTCCCGATGCCACGCCAGGGCAGGGCCCGCTGGCCGGTCTCCTTGCGTTGTTACACGATGCCCACCGTTCGTCAGCACTACTACAACACGCCGCAGTGCTGATGATTGCGTGTGACATCCCGTTGCTTTCGCCAGCCACCGTGCAACGCGTTGTAGCGGGGCTCGGTGATGCCGATGTCGCCGTGGCATCAGCACAACAAGATCACTGGTCGTGTCTGGCCGTGCGTGTCACGCAGTACCACGCACTTTTGGAACTATTCGAACGCGGTGAACGATCACTACGTGACGCGACCCAACGCGGCTCCATCGCCCGAGTGGCGTGTGACGAGGCAGAGTTCCTCAACGTCAACGACGTCGACACGCTGCAACGGGCACTCCTGACGGTCACCAACGATCACAAACTTGGTCGGTAGGCTTCGCGCGCTATGTCGATACGAGAAATCTCTGCAAGTGAGCTCGCCACCATCATCGAGCGGGGTGGCATCATCATCGATGTTCGCGAGCCTGACGAGTACTCAGAGGGTCATGCCCCTGGTGCGGTCTCGATCCCACTAGCGACGGTGCCTGATTCGCTGGAAGCATTCCGCAAGCCTTCGCCGGTGTACGTGATCTGCCAGAGCGGCGGTCGCAGTATGCGTGCTTGTGAGTTTTTGCATGATGCGGGGATCACGAATGTGATCAACGTTGCCGGTGGCACCATCGGCTTTGCGGCTATGGGCAACGACCTCACCGTCGGCAATCAACCATGAACGTTGCGTTCATCGCGTGAAGATGGCCGAACACTTCATCGACGATGATGGAGCGTTGGCGCAGGTAGTCCGTGATGCTGCTTCTGCGGGTATCTACTCGCTCGATACCGAGTTCCACCGTGAGCGAACATACTTCCCCCGACTCGCCTTGGTGCAGTTGCAGTGGGGAAGTGACAACGCCTTGATCGACCCGCTGGCCGTCGACCCACGTGGTCTTGCCGATTTGTTTCGGGGCCCGGGGCTTGCGGTGCTCCACGCCTCGCAGCAAGATTTGGAAGTATTTCGCTACGCAGTTGGCGAAGTGCCGTCGCGACTCTTTGATACACAGTTGGCTGCCGGGTTCATCGGGTACTCCACGCCGTCACTTGCTTCGCTCGTGCAGGCCCTTCTCAAAGTGAGTCTCTCCAAAGGTGACCGTATGACCGATTGGCTGCGACGCCCGCTGACCACGAGTCAGTGTGAATACGCACGCAGTGATGTTGCCCATCTCGAAGCACTTCATGAACGAATCGGTACGAAACTTGGTTCGCTCGGGCGCAGCGAGTGGGTGAGTGAAGCGTGCGAAGAGTTACGACAACGCCCATGGGGAGAGAGCAACCCTGATGATGCTTGGTTGCGAATCAAAGATGCCCGAACGCTGAAAGGTGAATCACGAGGCGTCGCCCAAGCATTGGCCGCATGGCGCGAACGTCGCGCGATGTCCACCAACATTCCACTGCGGCGTGTCATGAGCGACATGGCCCTCGTCGGCATAGCCCAAGCGGCCCCCCGCAGCACGGAAGATCTCGCACATGCGCGAGGTGTCGATGAGCGCTACCTCGGTGGATCGATCGCCCGTGAGGTGTTGGCAGCCGTGAAGGAAGGTCGCGAACGCGTGGTGGAGATTGAACAATCCGGTCACGAACCACTGGAAAAACGCTTGCGTCCGGCGATCACGCTGGTGACCGCATGGATCGGGGAACTCGCGCGAACCCACGAAATCGATCCGATGCTGGTGGCGACAAATCGCGACATCGTGGCGCTCTTGGCGGGTGGCGATTCTCGCTTGGCACACGGCTGGCGACGTGACCTCGTCGGTCGTGACATTGAGCGACTGCTGGCCGGGGAGATGGGACTGTCCTTTGATGGTGACGGCAGGCTCAGGCTTATCCCCGCAAAAGACGCAGACAGCGAGTAAACTGCAAGTCAATGTTCATCGCCTAGGCGGATGACCCTCGTGGCTCCGCTAGTACAAACGGAGCCCCACAGTGAAAAAGGGACGTCATCGTCGGTTCGAAGAAGCCCGTCGTCTGAAGCAGTCTGGCCCCACCGCAGAGGACTTGGGCCTGCCCGCGCAGAAGTCCACGAAGAGCGAAGAGGACGAGTTCGCCGAAATTGCCGAGCGTTACGGCGTGGTGTTCGACGAAGAAGGCGAAATCGCCGATGACGAAGGGTCGTCCACCTGAGCGATCTGTTTCGCAACGTCGCGATTGTCGCGCACGTTGACCATGGCAAGACCACGTTGGTCGATGAATTGCTGCGTCAGACCGGCACCTTTGCCGCGCACCAGAACTTGGTGGAGCGCGTCATGGACTCCAACGACCAAGAGCGCGAGCGTGGCATCACCATTCTTGCCAAGGCAGCTTCGGTGGAGTGGCGTGGTGTCAAGATCAACCTCGTCGATACCCCAGGTCACGCCGACTTCGGTGGGGAAGTGGAACGCGCACTGGCACTCGTCGATGGCGTGTTA
>JBEDEI010000060.1:0-5182 GCA_041175765.1 Actinomycetota bacterium
AGTGCCATGTCCACGATCGTGGTCACACCACCCCATGCAGCAGCGATGGTGCCCGTTTCGAACGTGTCGCTCGCAGACGTGCCGCCGAAGGGCAATTCCATATGCGTATGCACATCGATGCCACCGGGCACCACGTACTTGCCCTTTGCGTCGATCACCTTGTCGGCGGTGACGCCCATGACATCGGCCTGCCCGCGGGCGTACAACGCCACGATGATCTCACCATCAATCAGCACGTCCTGCTCGTGCCGACCCGTCGGACTGATGACGGTTCCATTTTTTATGAGCGTGCGGGCCATGGCTGTCTCCTTGGTGGTTCGTGGTTATCGGCGAACGAGTTCTGGATAGGCATCGGGGCGACGATCGCGGTAGAACGCCCAGCGGTCACGCACCATCTTGATTTTGTCCATATCAAGGTCGCGCACGATCAATTCCGGCTTGTGCGGGTCACCCACTTCGCCCACGAATTTGCCTTCGGGATCCACGAAGTAGCTCTGGCCGTAGAAGTCGTCATCACCGTATTCGCTCTCGATACCGACACGATTGATTGCACCGACGTAGTACATGTTGGCAACTGCCGAAGCTGGTTGTTCGATACGCCAGATGTATTCCGACAAACCACGACTTGTGGCTGATGGATTGAACACGATTTCGGCACCGTTCAAACCAAGTGCACGCCAACCTTCGGGGAAATGTCGGTCGTAACAGATGTACACGCCAACTTTGCCGACAGCCGTGTCGAACACGGGGTAGCCATCGGTGCCGGGAGCAAAGTAGAACTTCTCCCAGAAGCCCTTCACTTGCGGAATGTGTTGCTTACGATATTTTCCGAGGTAGCGCCCGTCGGCGTCGATTACTGCTGCGGTGTTGTAATACAAGCCAGGCTGAACGATTTCGTACATCGGAAGTACCAACACCATGCCCAGTTCCTTGGCGATGCTCTGAAACCGCTTGGTGGTCGGGCCGTCAGGAATCTGCTCGGTGTAGTCGTAGTACTTCGGGTCTTGCACTTGGCAGAAGTACGGTCCGTAAAACAACTCCTGGAAGCACATCACTTGAGCACCCTGCTTGGCTGCCTCACGCGCAGCCACCTCGTGCTTGTCGATCATCTTGTCCTTGCTGCCAGCCCAATCGGTCTGCAACAACGCTGCACGTACTACTCGGCTCATGCCGGACTCCCCTTTTATTTGTAGACCTTCCAAGGTAGCGCCGACCTCGTGCTGGTGCGAAGAACCTGAGTACCGTTGCCCCATGGCTCAGACCACGCGGCCCCCGTTTGGCGGCAAGGTCGGGAACACGTTCGATGACTCTGCCGCTTGGTGGCCAGATCTCGAACATGCACCCGATGACTCACCCAACATCGTGGTGGTTCTGCTTGATGATGTCGGTTTCGCGCAGTTTGGCTGCTACGGCAGCGACATAAGGACACCAACATTTGATTCGCTTGCTGCGCACGGTCTTCGTTACACCAACTTCCATACCACTGCATTGTGTTCACCCACTCGTGCGGCACTGCTCACGGGCCGCAACCACCACACCGTTGGCATGGGACGTATCGCCGACCGTGTTTCGGGCTTCCCTGGTTACAACGCGGAGATGTCGCACGAAGACGGAATGATCTCCGAAATTCTCGTACGCAATGGATACTCCACATTTGCAGTCGGCAAATGGCATCTGACACCGCCACACGAACACCAGATGGGTGCACGCCGCTGGCGCTGGCCACTTGGTCGCGGATTTGAGCGCTACTACGGCTTTCTCGGCGGCGAAACCGATCAGTACCACCCAGACCTCGTGTACGACAACCACGAAGTTGAGCCACCCAAAACTCCGGAAGAGGGCTACCACTTCACCGAGGACATGGCCGACAAAGCAATTTTGTTCATGAACGACGCTCGAGCCGCCGACCCGAACAAGCCATTCTTTTTGTGGTTTGCGCCTGGCGCATGTCATGCACCGCATCAAGCGCCAAAGTCGTACATCGACTCATACCGCGGTCAATTCGACAAAGGATGGGACGCGTGGCGCGAAGAAGTGTTTGCACGCCAACTTGCCGACGGCATCATGCCAAAAGGAACGCAACTTAGCGACCGCCCGCATTGGGTCCCCGCGTGGGATTCGCTCAGTGCCGACGAGTGCCGCTTGTACGCACGAATGATGGAGGTGTACGCCGGCTTTCTCACGCACACCGATGCACAAGTGGGGCGACTAGTGGAGCACGTGAAGTCGCTCGGCGAGTTTGACAACACCATCTTCATCGTGATGAGCGACAATGGTGCTTCTGCCGAGGGTGGACCAAAAGGTTCGTACAACGAAGTGTTCTTTTTCAACTTCGTGCCAGAGAGCCTCGAAGAAAACTTGAAACGTATCGATCTGCTTGGCACACCAGAAGCCCACAACCACTATCCGTGGGGTTGGGCGTGGGCCGGCAACACGCCGTTCAAGCGCTGGAAGCGTGAAACGCACGAAGGCGGCGTGACCGACCCATTCATCGTGCACTGGTCAAAAGGCATCACCCGCGGCGGCGAAGTTCGCCACCAGTACGCACACGCTGTGGATCTCATGCCGACATTGCTCGACGTCGTGAAGTTGACCGCACCAGCGGAGATTGCCGGCGTCAAGCAAACGCCAATCGAAGGTGTCAGCTTTGCCCATACCTTCAACACGCCAGAAGCGAAAACGAATCACCTCACGCAGTATTTCGAGATGATGGGTTCACGTGCGCTGTACCACGATGGTTGGAAGGCGGTCGTATTCCATCCAATGATGGGGCTCGGCTACGACGGCAGCGACCCGACACTGCCATTTGATCGCGACGAATGGGAGCTCTACAACATCGCTGCAGATAGATCCGAGTCGACCGACCTGGCACAGGCCCATCCCGAAAAGTTGCAAGAGATGATTGCTCTCTGGTGGAAAGAGGCCGAAGCCCATCGTGTGCTGCCGCTCAACAATCAACCCGGGAAGTTCGGCGATCGTCGCCATCGCCGTGAACGGTACGTATACCGACCAGGGATTGGTTCGCTCCCTCGCGCCGTTGCGCCGAACTTACACAACCGTGGCTTTCGCATCATCGCAGAGGTGAACTCATCGGGCGAAGTGAACGGCACGATCTGCGCTCACGGCTCGGCGTCGGCCGGCTATGCGGTGTACGTGCGCGACAATCGTTTGCATTACCTGCACAACTTTTTGGGCTTGCAGCAGTTCACCGTTGCAGCAACAGTGCCGGTGCCCAGTGGTGCTCATCGACTCGTGGTCGAGTTCACCATGAGCGCACGCTTCAAAGGGAATGTGGAATTGTTCTACGACGACCTTCCCGTTGGCTCCGGTGAGATTCCGATGACTGTGCCGTTCTTTTATGGCACTGCGGGGTTCACGGTCGGCTACGTGCGTGGGCACTCCGTGATCAGCAGCGAACATGCCCCGTTTGCGTTCACGGCCGACGCGTTGCACCGCGTCATCGTGGAGCCAGAGGGCTCGACTTGGCGTGACCCCGTTCGTGAGGATCGCGCTGCACTCGGCACGCAGTAATGCAACCGAATGTCCTGCTCATCACGCTCGACCAGTTTCGTGGTGACTGCTTGTCGTTCCTCGCGCATCCCGTGGTGCGCACCCCACATCTTGATGCACTAGCGCGCGAAGCAACCACCTTCACCCGGCACTACAGCCAGGCGGCACCGTGCTCACCTGGTCGCGCCAGTTTGTACACCGGCACTTATCAGATGAATCATCGTGTGTGCTTCAACGGCTCCCCATTGGACGATCGCTTCGACAACATTGCGCGCTTTGCCAAGCGACTTGACTACGCACCTGCATTGTTTGGCTACACCGATCAGGGCGTCGATCCGCGCATCACCGCGACGGCCAACGACCCTCGACTCTCGACGTATCAAGGGCTGCTCCCTGGTTTTGATTGGCAACTCGACCTGAGCGAGCCCTACACACCGTGGCTTGCCCACTTGCGCAAGCACGGGCATTCGGTCACCGACCACATCACCGCGCTGGAAACCGAGCCGCAACGCGACGAACAACTCAGCATCTCCACATTTCTCACCGACACGTTTCTTGCCTGGTTGCCAAACCGAATAATACAGTTGCCAAACCAGACAGCACAGTTGCCAAACCAGACAGCATGGTTCGCCCACCTCAGTTACCTGCGACCACATCCGCCCTACACCGCCGCAGGTCGTTGGTCGCGCGAATACGACCCGGCGAATGTCGACATGCCGATCACTCCAAGCAACGACCGCCACGGTTTCCACGAAGCCGTCATGCAACTACCAGACACGCAAGCACCCACTACCGAAGCCGCCATGCGACGGATGCGCGCGCAGTATTACGGCATGATCGGCGAAGTTGACGAGCAACTCGGCCGCATCGTTGCAGCACTTCGACAACGCGGCGAATGGGACAACACCATTGTGATGATTACCGCTGATCACGGCGAACAACTCGGCGACCATGGTTTGCGCGAAAAAGTCGGATTCTTTCCCCAGAGTTACCACATCATCGGCATGCTGCGTGCACCCCAACTCACTGCCGGTCACGGGCGTCAGGTGCAAGCGTTCACCGAAAATGTCGACATCTTCCCCACGCTGTGTGAACTGCTGGGGGCAATGCCTCCGGCACAATGCGATGGGAGATCCCTCGTGCCGTGGCTGCGGGGCAACACCCCAGCCGGATGGCGCGAGATGGCGACATCCGAATACGACTGGCGACAGTTGTATATCTCCGACGACCCAAACGGCTCTGCCCTGCAGTGGCCCAACGACCGACGACTCGAGCGGCAACATCTCTGCGTGCAGCACGACAACGAGTCGGCATACGTGCAGTTTGGCAATGGTGACTGGCTGGCATTCGATCTTGCCGCCGACACAACATGGCGTACACCGATTCACGACCCCACACGGGTGCTCTCGCTTGCACAGCGAATGCTCACCTGGCGCTCGCAACATGCCCGACGCGAACTTTCCGGCATGAAGTTGGAGCAGGGCGGAATCGGGCGTTGGCCTGCCGGAATTGACTGGCGCAACTAGCGGGATTGTTGCATTCGCTGTCGATACCGCAACAGCTGGATGAGCGTCAACACAAATACAAACTCACCGACTGCGATCGCATCCACGAAGGCTTCGCCGGCAAGTCGCCACATCACCACGCCCATCAGCGCGATGGAGCCACTCGA
>JBEDEI010000061.1:0-5113 GCA_041175765.1 Actinomycetota bacterium
AGCTGGTGACGTGCATTACTTTGAAATGATTGAGGAGCCACTCGGTAAGTGGAACCGCCGACAGATTGAGTTCTGTCTGGGTGCTGACTGGCGGTCGAAGCCCCTTCGTCCCAACCTGCAAGCTCTCTAACGCGTCAGACCGCGCGGTGCTCGCCGGCGGCATCGCCCGCTAACGCCGCACTCGGGCGCGAAGGCGCCACCAGAACTGCGCTGACGTGCAAACGGTCGAGCGTTTTGGTCATGCGTGTGCCAAACGGCGAGAGCGATACATCGTGCGGATGACTGAGCGTCAACTCGAGCACCACACCCCCAGGTGGTGCCAGTGGCATCGAACGCGGTGGTATCGCGTGCAGCAGCAGCCAATCCGCGAATGTCGTGACGGCGCACCATGAATGTGTCTTGCAACATGAGCGGGTCGTGCACGGCAATACCTGCAGGGACGAACACCAACCATCGTCGGGCCAGCACCGTCGCGCGACGTAATGCGAAGGTTCCGACGGCGGCGAATACGCACAGAGCACCGAATGCAACCGGCAACGATGTTGCACGATTGGCTACCGCACCGCTGCCGAGAACGACCAACCACAACACGACAATCGGCAGGATGACGGCAATTGGGGGGCGCAGCAAATGTCGATGCTCGTGACCGTAGGCGGCAGCCTGCGCGTGCGCGGCGCCGTATGCGGCGGAATACGTCGCAGTGGCAATCACCAGCATCACAAAAAACCCGACGATTGCGCCAGGAGCAGATTGCACTTCGCGTTCGGTGATTACGCGCCACCCATTCTCGGCGACCAGTAGTGGCGCCACCAGTCGCACCGTGACCAGTGAAAGGGGATGAAGTACCAAGACGCAAACAGCAACCATTGCCCATAGGGCCCAGGTCAGCCAGGGCGAGAGTGCCGACCCTGTGCCAGCCGACAGTTCAACCACCAGCCCATTGGGCACAACTGCAACCAACAGCCAGCCCACTCGCACCGCATTGTTCACGCACGCATCCTACGAATCGCACCAATCGTGTGCACACCACGAACCACGCGATGCCCAAACGGTAATGTTCAGGCGTGGCTGCATCGAAAAAAGTCACTGCACGCGCCAGTGAACTACGTGAGCTCATCACGCATCACAACGATCGCTACTTCGGCCACGATGACCCGGAGATCTCCGATGCAGAGTTCGACGAACTCGTTCGCGAACTGCGAGCACTCGAAGCACAGCACCCCGAGCTCGTGCCGGCCCAATCGCTGCTTGATGTGCCAGGGGCGCCGACCACCACCACGTTCGCCCCCGTGACACACCGCTTGCCGATGACCAGCCTCGACAACGCAATGGACGACGACGAACTTCGCGCCTGGGGCGAGCGCGTAACTAAAGGTCTTGGTGGGGCAGCGTCGCGGTTCGTCTGCGAGCTGAAGATCGATGGCCTGGCGCTCAGTATCCGCTTCGAGGATGGCGTGCTGGTGCAAGCAGCCACGCGGGGTGACGGCAAAGTCGGCGAAGATGTCACCGCCAACGTGCGCACGATCAAGCAGGTGCCACATCGACTCATGGTGTCTGCGCAACCGCCGCGTGTATTGGAGGTGCGCGGTGAGGTCTACATGTCAAAGCCGGCGTTCGAACGCTTGCGCACCGAAAAACTCAAAGAGAACGAAGTACGCCTTGCTGCGGGAAAGAAGTCGCAACCCGTTCCCGCCAATCCGCGCAATGCAGGTGCCGGAAGTCTGCGGCAAAAGGATGCATCCGTCACTGCCACACGCGAGTTGTCGCTGTGGGCCTACCAAGTGGGTGATGTCGCGGGCATGCCCGAGTTTGCATCGCATCACGACACCTTGAAGTATCTCGGTGATCTCGGTTTTCCGATCAATCCCGAGGTGCGCATCGTGGATTCAATCGATGATGTCATCGCGTATTGCAAACGGTGGCAAGAAGAGCGCAACGACCTGCCGTACATCATCGACGGTGTCGTCGTAAAAGTGGATGATCTTGCCCAACGCGAACGCCTGGGACACACTGCCAAGGCACCGCGCTGGGCAATCGCCGTGAAGTTTCCGCCCGAGGAACGCACCACCGTGTTGCGCGACATCAAGGTGTCGATTGGACGCACTGGCAGGGCTACACCATTCGCCGAACTTGAGCCCGTTGTTGTCGCCGGCAGCACCGTATCAATGGCCACGCTCCACAATCGTGAGCAAGTACAACTGAAGGATGTGCGCCCGGGGGACACCGTCATCGTGCGCAAGGCCGGTGACGTCATACCCGAAGTGGTGGGGCCGGTACTCTCGCTGCGCCCGGCGAACTCAAAGCCGTGGAAGTTTCCGACGAAGTGTCCGTGTGAGGTGCGCTCCACTCTCGTGCAGACAGAGGGTGAAGCCGACACGCGATGCGTCGAGCCCGAGTGTCCGCACCAGCGTGACCAAAAAATCATCCATTTCACTTCACGCGGAGGCATGGACATCGAAGGCTTCGGTGAAAAAACGGTGTATCGACTCAGCGATGCCGGAGTCATCGACGACGTCGGCGACATTTATTCCCTCACACCCGAAGTGTTGCTGGAACAGGGTTTCGGCGAAGGACAAACCGCCAATTTGATGGCGGCAATCGATGCGTCCCGCACACGACCGCTACCAAAATTGTTGGTAGCGCTCGGTATCAAACATCTCGGCCCTGCTGCAGCCGAATCGTTGGCCCGTCGGTTCGGCTCGCTGGATGCACTTGCCGAAGCATCACCCGAGGACCTGGCCGCAATCGACGGAGTCGGATCGGTGATTGCCGACTCGGTTGCACAATGGTTCACCGAGAAGCGTCACAAGTTGGTGATCAACAAACTACGCAAAGGTGGTGTGCGATTCGACAACGTCACGTTCGTCGATGCGCCACAGACGCTGGCGGGCAAGACCATCGTGGTCACCGGAACCCTCAGCACGCTCGGCCGTGAAGAAGCCGAACAGGCAATCAAGGATCGCGGCGGCAAGAGTGCAGGCAGCGTGAGCGGCAAAACATTTGCCCTTGTCGTGGGTGACGAGCCTGGTGCATCAAAGGTGAAAAAGGCAGTCGAGCTCGGGATTCCGCAGATCGACGAAACGGCATTCACGCGCCTGCTTGCGAGTGGTGAGCTCTCTTAGTCGGTAAGAAATCGCCACTGGTAGGTGCGGGCCTTGCTCGGGCCGTCAAGAATTTTCCAGTAGCGCACGATGGCGGTGTGCTCACCTTGGGCAAACGAGGCGATGAGCGCACCAGGCTGCGGCTGAAAACTCAACACGTTGTTGCCCGGGTCAAAAACTGCGGTCGCTGGCAGCTCTACTTGTGCTCCGGGTGCGGGTTGTCCGCCGAGCGTTGCCAACTCGTCCAGACGAGTGACAGGCAGGTCGATGCCATCGATACTTAGTGTTGCTTCGTAGCCATCTGCAAAGTCGATGATGATTTGTGCTTGACGCAGTACACGGTCGCCGTCGGCGGGTGACATGCGTTCAATCGCTGCCGGCATGAGGCGCGCTTCGTCGCCGGTGATACCGCTGCGAAGACCGAGCCCGATCAGCACCAGACCAAGTGCGATTCCGAAACTCAACAGCAGACGCGTGCGGTCGAGGCGACGAGGCATGGGTCTATTCTCGCTGCTGTGATTGCGAGAAATGCGCCACGCACGGGGGAGCACACGCGGCACCCGCCACAGGTAGTTTGGGTCAGTCCATGAGTGAACGCCATGAGCTCAGCGGAGCAATAGTCGCCGCCCGATACCGACTGGATGGTCTCGTACCGGGCGGGGCCGACTCCACCAGCGTGTTTGCGGCAACGGACTTGCGTGGTGATCGACCGGTCGTCGTGCGACTGCTCACCGTACGGTCGATCATTGCCGAGGCAGCGCAGCCCGAGCAATTTTCCACTTCGGATCCGCTGGTGACCCCGGACCAGGCGGTCGACGCCTTCCAGCGACATCTGTTGTCGGTCGCCGGCATCAGCCATCCCGTGCTGGTTGCACCACTCGATTGGGGTGACACCACGTTGAATGCTGAGCGATTCGTGTTCGTCGTTACGGAACGCATCGCCGACGTGTCGTTGCGCGAACTTCTCGATCGTGGTCGTCGTTTGACGCCGTCGCAAACACTGGTCATCGGTTTGGACCTCTGTCGTGCACTTCACCACATCCACTCGCTGGGGATCACTCACGGCGATGTACGACCAGCACACGTCTTCGTTTCGTCGGGTGCGCGGGCGCGTTTGGCGGGAATCGGTGTAAAGCGCGGCATCAGCGGCGGCGCAAGCATGAGCATCGAACAGGCTCGGTACGCGGCCCCGGAGTTCAGCCTGGAGTCGATTGCCACACCTGCAAGCGACATGTATGCATTGGCGCTCACTTTGTTGGAGACCATGACGGGTGACGTGCCGTTTGCCGCGGATTCTTTGGCAGTGACCTTGGCGAATCGGGCCGGAAAACTGCTCCCCGTATCCGGTGATCTCGGGCCGATTGCCGTACCGATTGAGAATGCTGGTCGACCAGTACCTGCGGAGCGTTTGTCGGCACTCGATCTGGGGAAGTCTTTGGCGCAACTTGCCGCCAAAATTCCGACACCCGAGCCCATTGCTCCTTTGTCCGTTGAGTCGTTCCGCGACGCCATCACCCGCCAACTCGAGGCTGTAGTGACGGAGTCGCCAACCGCGCTGGTGGAGCCCGCCGCCGTAACGCAAGTAGCCGCCGTTGCAGATGTGGCGGTGGTGGCGCCGCCGGCAGAACGCAAGCGATATCGCCGTCTGTGGTCGACGGTGGCCGCAGTTGCGGTTGCCGTTGCGGGGTTCCTCGTCTGGCAAGCAGTGGCGGTGGAATCGTTTGCCGTACCTCCACTTGCCGGCATTGCCGAAGGCGAAGCGCGCAACAGCATTTCGCAATTGGGTTGGAACGTGCTCATTAGTGCCGAGCGTTCGGACGAAGTGCAACTGGGTGGAGTCATCCGCACGGTGCCAGCAGCAGGCGTCATGTTGCGCGAAGGCGGTGACATCACATTGGTGATCTCGGAGGGACCAACCCTTGCCGTAGTACCCGAGGTGAGTGGTCTTTCGCGCGATGATGCAGTCGCCGCGTTGGAAGCCCAAGGTCTCGTTGTCGTCGAAACGGTGCGTG
>JBEDEI010000062.1:0-13074 GCA_041175765.1 Actinomycetota bacterium
GTCGATTTCCTTCCGAGTGCGTTCTCGCCCGAATGACCCACGGGGATCGGCAAATGTGCTCGATCCCTGGCGCAACGTGGATTGGATGATGATTTGGGCCGTAGTTGCACTGGCTGTGATCGGCGTGTTCAACATCTACGCCACGACGAGCCCAAGACTCATCCTGCGGGCAGCCGACCCGTTCTATTTCACACAACGCCAGGTGCTGTTCGTGATCGTTGCCGCGCTTGCGATGTTCGCAGTGATGTTCTTTGGGCACGACTGGTTGCGCGGTAAAGCCCTCTGGCTGTATGCCGGCACCACATTTTCGTTGGTGATCCTCTTGTTGTGGGGCTTTGCGAGTGAGGGGACGAAACTGTCGTTCGACCTGGGGCTGATCGCCGTGCAGCCAGCCGAGATCATGAAACCCGTGTTGATGCTGGTACTCGCTGCGTGGTTCGCGGATGCCGGGCTACGGAAGGTTCCGTATGACGAGTTCGTCCGCGCGCTGGTCATCGCGGGTGTGCCGTTCGTTCTCATCGCGTTGCAACCAGACCTGGGGTCGGCAATGACGATTGCAGCCGGGGTCTTCGGCGTGCTGCTCATTGCAGGCACGCAGCAACGTCACTTCGTGTACGTCACCTTGTTGGCGGTCGGCAGTTTCGTGGCGTCGATCTGGTCGGGAGTGGTGCGCGACTACCAGCTGGAGCGATTCACCGCATTGTGGAACCAGAACAACACCAGCAATGAGGGATTACAGAACTTGGTGCTGCAAGTGCGATATGCCAAGCGCGCCGTGGCAGCCGGGGGATACTTCGGCAAGGGGTATCTGCAGGGGGAGTTGACGAATGGTCGTTTTATTCCCGTGCAGTCCACCGACTTTCCGTTTTCTGCAATCGGCGAACAGTTCGGCCTCTTGGGTGCCTTCATCATGATCGCGTTGTTCGCCTTTGTTCTGTTGCGCGTGTGGATCGTGGGGCGCAACGCCAACTCGCCGTTCGGACGGTTCTTGTCGGCTGGCGTGTTCGCCACCCTGGCGTGGCAGGTGTTTCAAAACATCGGCATGACCATCGGCATCACGCCCGTGTCGGGTTTGCCGCTGCCGTTCGTGTCGTACGGGGGGTCACACCTGGTGGCCTGGGCCGTGATGATTGGTTTGGTGCAAAGCGTGGAGATGCGGCGAACGGCCTGAACCACTCGGTAGGCTGAAGGTTGCGTTGGGCCTCCGCTCAGCACAGGTTTTTACATACGCACGAGCGTGCGAGCGCAAGGGGAAGATGCGCACCGCGCCACGGCACGACAGATTCGGCGCAACGGCGCGAGTTTGTCGCCAAGGAAAGGTTTTTACATGACGAATGAATTTGGGGAGAGCGAACGCTCGCCCGTGGAGTTGCCCGACGTGGAACTGCCCGATCATCCACGCGAAGGTCGTGCGTCGATTCCACCGCCACCAGGACGAGCGTTTGCTCAGCCAAGCGATGCTGACCACGGCAATGACGATGCGCCATCGCGCGAACAGCGGTCGGACCGTCCCAACCCGCGATCAGGTGACGATGCAGGGGAGACCCGCAGTACGTCCCGCAACCGTCGTCGCCGCCGCGGTGGCAGGGGTCGCGGTCGTGGCAACGGCCGAAGCGATGATCGTGGCAATGGACGCAACGACAGCCGGGGCAATGATCGCCGCAACGGCAGTGGATCGAGGTCGCAGGAAGACATCGAAGCCGAATTGATTGCACGGCGTCGGGGCAAAGAACGCGACGGCCGTCCGCTCGGGCGCTACCTCATGTGCGTGCACGTACGCAACGACCTTACGCAGGTGGCATTGCTGGAAGGCCGCAGTTTGACGGAGCACTACGCCAGCCGCCCTGCCGATGACGCGCTGCAGATTCACGGCAACATCTATTTGGGCAAGGTGCAAAACGTCCTGCCGGGAATGGAAGCAGCGTTCGTGGATATCGGAACGCCCAAGAACGCCGTGCTGTACCGCGGTGACGTGCAGTTCGACAAAGAAGACGTAGTCGAGCAGGGCCCCGAGCCGCGCATTGAGCATGTGTTGAAGCGCGGTCAGTTGATTTTGAGTCAGGTGACCAAGAATCCCATCGGCGAAAAGGGTGCGCGATTGACGCAGGAAGTGTCGTTGCCCGGACGTTTCGTGGTGTTGATCCCCGACTCCAAGACCTACGGAATTTCCAAGCGGCTACCCGAAAACGAACGTCGCCGTTTGCGCAATGTGCTGGATCGCATCAAGCCCGAAGAACATGGTTTGATCGTGCGCACGGCCGCTGAGAACGCGACCGAACACGAACTCACCACCGACATGAAGCAGCTCGTGGAACGCTGGGCAAAGATCAAAGAGAAGGCCGAGAAGGCGAGTTCGCCGACGCTGTTGTACCGCGAGCCATCACTGGCCATGCGAGTCATCCGTGAAGAGTTCAGTAGCGATTACCGCGGCATCGTGATTGATGATCGCGAACTGTACGAAGAGGTACGCGACTACATCGGTGCATTCAATCCAGAATTCGTCGACCGAGTCGAGTACTGGGATGAAAAGAAGCAGGACCTCCCGCTGTTTGAGCAGCACCGGGTGGTCGAGCAGTTGCGCAAGGCCCTCGATCGAAAGGTGTGGCTGCCCTCTGGCGGCTCACTCGTGATCGAGCACACTGAGGCGCTCACCGTGGTTGACGTGAATACGGGCAAGAACGTGGGCAAGAACAACCTGGAAGAAACAGTGCTCGGCAACAACCTGGAAGCAGCCGAAGAAATCGCCCGTCAGCTTCGATTGCGTGATATCGGTGGCATCATCGTCATCGACTTCATCGACATGGAAGTAAAGGAGAACCGACGCAAAGTGGTGGAGGCCTTCAAAAAGGCTCTTGCCCGCGACAAGACCCGCACCCAGGTGTTCGACATCTCCGAACTGGGATTGGTGCAGATGACCCGCAAGCGCATCGGGGAAGGGTTGATTACGTCGTTTGCCGACACCTGTCAGGCCTGCCATGGTCGCGGAGTCATCATCGATATGTCGCTTTTGGAAGACGAAGCCGCAGTGGAGGCAGGGTCCGACCTGCCAAAGAACGCCCGATAGAGTACGAAGCCGTTATGTACGCAGTGATCGCCACAGGTGGCAAACAAGAAAAAGTGACCAGCGGTCAAACGTTGCGCGTCGAGTTGCTCGATGCCAAGACCGGCAGTGAAGTGTCGTTGCGACCAGTGCTCGTCGTTGATGGCAGCACCGTGTTGTCGACGCCAAACGAGTTGGCAAAGGCTTCGGTCAAGGCCACCATCGTGGGCGAAGACCTCGGCACCAAGATCGACGGTTTCACCTACAAGCGCCGCACCAACCAGCGTCGTCGCTACGGCCACCGCCAGCGTTACACCATCGTCAAGATCACCAGCATCGCGAAAGGCTGATTCATGTCAAAGACAAAGGGTGGCGGTTCAACAAAGAACGGTCGCGATTCCAATTCCCAGCGGCTCGGCGTAAAGGTGTTTGACGGCACCAAGATCACCGCCGGCACCATCATCATTCGCCAACGTGGCACCAAGGTGCACCCCGGCAAGAACGTGCGTCGCGCAAGTGACGACTCTTTGTTTTCGCTCGTGGATGGCAGCGTGAAGTTCGCCGAGCGTCGTGGACGCAAAGTCGTCGATGTGTTTCCCGTCGCCTAAGGCGGCTATGTCTCTAGTCGCTTAAGGCGGCTATCTGCGCAGTGCTGCGCGCAACATTGCGTGAAACTTTGCTTGATCTGCGCGCAACACCACTCGAGTGTTTGCGGCTTTACCAGTAACGCTCAGCCAATCCACCATGGTTTGGCCACGCGCGTGGCCTTCCGACAAGATGACCTCTACGTACTTGTCGTCTTCCTTCGTCACGATGGAGTCGTCGATTGCCACGCACATGGCGATGGGATCGGGGAAATCAAAACCGTCGATGTGCGTGACGTCTCGACAGAACTCACGCACGTTGCGCTGAATGTCGATGGCAAACTCTCCAAGGTGAGACAGGCCGCGTAGTTCGCTGGCCAGCGCATCGGTGATGACGGCATCCTGCCAACTCACGTCCCAACCAACCATCTCCACGCGCATTCCTGATTCGAACACCATGTATGCGGCTTCGGGGTCTGCCCACACGTTGAACTCCGACAAGGCAGTTACATTGCCCGGCAGCACCCCAGTGCCTGCCATGCTTACGCAGCGCTTGACCCACGAGGTGAAGGCTGGCTCGCTACGAATCGCTACGGCGATGTTGGTAAGCGGTCCCAGCGTGACGAGTTCCAGTTCGCCCGGATGAGCACGAAATGCGTCGATCATCGCCCCGATGCCGTCGCGAGAAGTTGGCACACGGCCAGTGAGGTCGAGCCCGATATCGCCCATGCCGTCGTTGCCGTGCACGAACTGTGCAGATTCCAGCGGCCGCGAAAGTGGTCGATCGGCACCGGCATGCACTGGGGTGGATGCGCCGCAGCGTTCCACCGTGATGAGTGCGTTCTGCACACCCATCTCCAACGGCACATTGCCGGCCACGATGGACATGCCCACCACTTCCACATCGGGATGTTGGAGCGCAATGATGATGGCCACGACGTCGTCGCTGGCGGTGTCGGTGTCGATCCAGATGCGACGTTTCACGCAGGCTCACGCTAGACGAAGCCGGCGCGCAGATGTGTCGGCTTAGAGGTCGATGCCTTGCGGGAGTCGTTCGAGGTCGTAGTCCAACAAGGTGATGCCTTGTCGACATGCAAAGCGATCGGTCATGCCACCCACATAGGTGACCGCCTGGAGCAACGCCTCGCTACTGCGAGGGTTGCCCACGCCCGACTCGAACGCACTTGCCATGTGGTGAGGGTTGGCATGAAAGTGTTCCACCAATGCTTGTAACAAATCGATGACCGACTTGGCCTGCACGCGGGACGCAGGCCGCATGTAGATGTTGTCGTAGTTGAACTTGCGAAATGCGGCAAGAGCCTCGGCGGTGTCACTCGTCATGCCGATGCGACCAGATTGAGCAGCAGCGTCGATCATGCCGGTGATGAATGCGCGTAACTGCGACCCGCGAGTGACGCCACAGCGGCTGCGCACGATGTCGGGCAGGTTGTCACCCGTCACCAGACCGGTGGAAACTGCGTCTTCAAAGTCGTGACACACATACGCGATGCGGTCGGCCCATGACACCACTTCGCCTTCTGCGGTGGCGGGTGCAGGACGCGACCACGAGTGGTTGCGAATGCCGTCCAACGTTTCGTGGCACAGGTTGAGTGACGCCAAAGCCACGTCGGCACCCCACACGGCGTGGTCATAACCACCTTCTACATACGGCGACAAGGCATCTTCGCTGGCATGACCACCTGGGCCATGCCCGCAGTCATGCCCGAGGGCGATCGCCTCTGTCAATGCAACGTTGAGGCCGAGTGCTCGCGAGATCGACACGGCAACTTGTGCAACCTCGAGCGCATGGGTGAGGCGAGTGCGTTGGTGGTCTTCGGGAAACACGAACACTTGTGTTTTGCCGGCCAGGCGGCGGAACGAGGAAGCATGCAGGATGCGGTCGCGGTCGCGCTCGAAGCACGTGCGAAACGGATCGGCTTCTTCGCTGATGGCACGGTTGCCCGCCCCGAACGATCGCGTGGCCAGCGGCGCCAAGAACTCGGCTTCGTGTGTTTCTCGTGCGTCGCGGGGCACGAGCTCGAGCCGACCGGTGCCGGCCCACGAATCGGCGTGCGCGAAACGCACTGCACCGTCGTTGGTGTGGCCGTCCATCGTTGATGCCCATGATTCGGCGCGTGAAGTCACACTGCAACGATACGCAATGGGTCTGCGCTTGTAGCGTGAAAGTCCCGTCAATTCAGGGTGAACCGTCTGCAGGAGTGCATCACACATGAGTGGTTTTGTTGATGAAGCACAGCTGAACGTGCGTGGCGGTGACGGCGGGGCAGGGTGTGTGAGTTTTCGCCGTGAGGGGCCGGAAGTGTTTGGTGGGCCCAACGGCGGCGATGGTGGCGACGGCGGCGCCGTATGGCTGATTGCCGACCATAACGTGGCGTCGCTCGTGGCATTTCGTGACCACCCGCACCGGCGTGGCGAGAACGGTGTGTCGGGAATGGGCAAGGACTTACACGGCCGTCGTGGACGCCCAATGGAAGTGAAAGTTCCCGAAGGCACCATCGTGAAAGATTTCGACAGTGGTGAGATTTTGGCCGACTTGCGTACCCACGGGATGCGCTGGCTGGCAATCCCCGGCGGTCAGGGCGGGCGCGGTAACGCGCGATTCCTCACCAACAAACGGCGCGCTCCGTCGTTTGCCGAGCAAGGCGAGCACGGCCCGGAGCGTTGGTTGCTCTTGGAACTCAAGTTGATGGCGGATGTCGCACTCGTTGGTTTCCCCAACGCCGGCAAGAGCACGTTCATCTCGTCGGTTTCGGCCGCCAAACCCAAGATCGCGAACTATCCCTTCACCACACTCGAACCACATCTCGGCGTGGTGCGACTGGGTGAAGAAACCGAGTTCGTCATTGCCGACATACCTGGCTTGATCGAAGGTGCAAGCGAAGGTCGCGGGCTCGGGCACCAGTTCCTGCGCCACATCGAGCGTGCGCGTGTGTTGTGCATTCTGGCCGACATGGTGTCGATGGAAGGTATTGCACCCGAGACACAGATGGAAGTACTGCTGCACGAGTTGCAGGCCTACCGCCCAGAACTGCTGGAGCGACCACGAGTGGTCGTGGGCACCAAACTCGATGCAGTCGACCCCGACACGAAGGCACAGTGGGAGGCCAAAGGTTTCCGCATGATGTCGGCCGTCACGGGTGCAGGTGTGCGCGAAGTGCTCGGCGAGCTGGCCGAACTCGTGCGTGATGCACGCGCCATTCCCGAAGTGGACGATACGGAAATCACCATTCGTCCCGAGCCCGAGGGCACCCGAGTGGAAAAGATGGGTGAAAACGAGTTTCGTTTGCATGGTCGTTCGGTCGAGCGTGCGGTGGCACTCAGTGATGTGAACTCGCCCGATGCACTGAACTACATCGATGATCGTCTCACGGGTCTGGGGGTGCCACGGCTGTTGGCGCGGGCCGGTGCGCAGGACGGGGCAACGATTCACATCAAGGAATTCAGTTTTGAATACACACCCGAGGTGAACTGAGGCCATGGCATGAGGTTGGTGGCCAAAATCGGTACCTCATCGATCACCGATGACCGCGGCGTCATCAGCGTGGCGATGATCGACTCGCTATGTGCCCAAGTGGCGGCACTGCGCAACGATGGCCATGAGGTGGTCGTGGTAACGAGCGGCGCAGTGGCCGGTGGCGTGGCTGCGCTCGGATTGGCGCAACGTCCTGCCGATACTGCAACGCTCCAGGCCTTGTCGGCAGCGGGGCAGATTCGATTGATGGGTCACTACAACGCAGCGCTGGATCGCCATGCACTCGTTGGCGCCCAAGTGCTGCTCGTGCCGAACGATTTCATGGATCGCGCTCAGTACCTTCACGCGCGTCAGACGATGCTGCGACTTCTGGAGCTCGGATGTATTCCCATCATCAACGAAAACGATGCCATCGCCAGCGATGAGATTCGCTTTGGTGACAACGACCGCATTGCCGCACTCGTGGCCCACAGCGTGAATGCCGACGTGCTCGTGCTGCTCACCGACATCGATGGTCTCTATACGGCAGACCCAAGCGTGAACCCCGGTGCGTCGCTCGTTGCACGGGTGGCAGCAGACGACGAACTGATGTCGGTGCGTGCAGGTGCAACAGGCTCAGCCCGCGGCAGTGGTGGAATGGCCTCGAAGTTGGCGGCTGCACGTATCGCGAGTTGGTCGGGTGTGCGCACGGTGATTGCGCGGGCAACCCGAGCCGATGTGTTGCGCGATGCACTGGCAGACAACGACGGCATCGGCACGGTGTTTGCAGCACACGACCGCAGCCTGACGGCGCGCAAACTGTGGATTGCATTTGCGGCCCAGCCTGAAGGTCGGGTCACCGTGGATGATGGGGCGCGCACCGCGTTGCTGACGAAAGGTGTTTCGCTTCTGCACGCTGGTGTAGTGGAGGTACTGGGCGACTTTACAGCGGGTGATGTGGTGGAAATCGTGGACTCCACCGGCGAGGTGGTGGCACGCGGCTTGGTGCGTGTAGAGAGCCGTCACGCAGGGTCAGCAGCAGGAAAAAAGAGCAGTGAGTTGCCTGAAGGCATACCAACTGAATTGGTGCATCGCGACGATCTCATCGTTTTTTAATCTGATCGTCTTTTAATGTGGTGGGTGGTTCTGCACCCGTTGTCATGTACTGCCACGCAAGAGCGCAGTGAGTCGCGGGGTGTGATGCTTGCGGTGCAGCACCTCGACGGCAATCACCGCTGAAACAAGATAGGCAATGGCAAACGCCAAACCGAGGCCGAGCACGTCGTAGCGCGACACCAGTGCGACAGCGAGCACGATATTGACGGCATTCTCCGCGAGATTGATCAAAAATGGCGTGCGCGTGTCGCCGTGGCTGTAGAAGCCGCGCAGTACGAAGAGATACAACGAAAATCCAACGAGACCAATCGCCAGGCCGAGCAAGGCACGCCCTGTGGTAACGACGGCACTTTCGCTAAAAGCGCCCCAACCAAGCAGTAGTCGCACAACGGGTTCGGCAAAGAGCGCCAAGAGCACGCTCGGCGCCACGGTGAGCAACACGGTGAGACGTGCTCCTCGCGTGAATCGTTGCTGGAACGCGAGGCTGTCATTTTGCGCCACTGCACGTGCCAGAAGCGGGGTAGTCGTCGTCACGATCGTGACGGCAAGCAGACCATGCGGCAGTTGAAAGATGGCCATCGCTTTTGCGTAGGCGTCGAGTTGACCGGAGCCGGGTTGGGCCAGGTTCTTGATGACGACGAGCGCAATCTGATTGGCCACGATGTACCCGATGGCCCAGCCCGACAGGCGACTGATGTGACGAACCGCAGGATGTGTCGGCGCAAAGTGTGGCACTGCCATTACGCCGGCACGCACCGCCACACCAACGACGATGGCTGCCATGGCAGCAATACCCAGGGTGGGGCCGAGGGCAAACCACCAAAAGAGCCGCGAACCGCCGCTCGCGGACTGGAGGTCGATGCTCGATACCGCCGAGTCATTGGAGAGACCGATCAGTGCCGCAATCGCCACCACGTTGGCCGCAACCGGAGCCCAGGCTGCTGCAAAGAATTTTCCGTGTGCATTGAGTAGCCCACTCGTCAACGCATTGAGGCCATAGAAAAAGATTTGCGCCAGAAATATCCGCGTCAGTGCAGTGCCGACAGTATGAAAAGTTTCTGCATCGCCCGTTGGTGAAAGGGCGTAGAGCCGAAAGATGAGTGGCGCAGCAACAACGGCAGCGATCGTGAGGGCGACGAGCGCAACGAGCCCCGTGCCCACGACGGCCGCTGTGGCATCGCGGTCGTTGCGTTCACGAAACTGTGTGAAGGCGGGAACCAGAGTGGCAGCAAGGGTGCCACCGATGAGGAGCTCGTAGATGACATTTGGGGCATTGTTGCCAACGTCAAACGCATCGGCAAGGGATGTTTGGCCGATCACCGCGGCGAACGCAATGATGCGCAGCAACCCAGTGACCCGCGATGCCAGCGTTCCTGCTGCAACACCCAAGTTGCTCGCCAAGAGCGAGCGATTATTCATCTGTCAGACCGCAACCCGACACTGAATTTGCGACAATCGCGGCTCGCTTTTTGGCTGCCACGCATTTCACACTATTGCCACAGTGAGAGATGGGGCAACGATCGTGAGTAGCCTTGCCACAATGACCGACGCCTTCAGTTCAGTCGCACGAGTACGCGACGGCCTCAAACACATCAACTATCTGGCCGACGATGGCATTGCGGGCGTGGTGTATTTGGCCCAGCGACTCGGCAAGCCGGTGCTCATTGAAGGTCCGGCTGGAACGGGAAAGACCCAGTTGGCAAAAAGCGTGGCCGAGCTCACGGGTGCCCGACTCATTCGGTTGCAGTGTTACGAGGGCTTGGACGAATCAAAGGCGCTATACGAATGGAACTATAAGAAACAACTACTGCGCATCCAAGCCGACAAGAACAGCGACGCCTGGTCGGAAGTGCATGACGACATTTTCAGCAACGAATTCCTCCTGACACGTCCCTTGTTGGAGGCCATCTCGGCACCCGACCCCGTCGTGCTGCTCATCGACGAAGTGGACCGTGTCGAAGTAGAAACCGAAGCACTGCTCTTGGAAGTGCTCAGTGAATATCAAGTGTCAATTCCTGAACTGGGAACCATCACCGCCAAGCAGATCCCGATGGTGTTCCTCACTTCCAACAACACACGCGAACTCTCCGAGGCGCTCAAGCGACGCTGCTTGTACCTCCACGTCGACTACCCGGACATGGAGCGCGAGAAGGCAATCGTGCTGGCCAAGGTGCCCGACATCAGCACCAATCTGGCCGATCAGATTGCCCGCATCGTGCGCAGTATTCGTCAACTCGACTTGAAGAAGGCGCCATCGGTGAGTGAAACATTGGATTGGGCGCGAACGCTGATTCTGCTCGGTGTCGACCACATCGACGCACAACAAGCCAAGGAAACGTTGCACGTGCTGCTCAAGTACCAAACCGACATCGCCAAGGCCGCCAAAGAGCTGTCGGTCGACGAGTAGGGGCTTCATGCCGGTCATCGATTTGATGTCCGGGTTTGTCGCCGAGTTGCGACGAGCCGGACTGCCCGTGAGCCTCACGGAAAACCTCGACGCCATGGAAGCGGTGAAGGTGATCCCCATCGAGGATCGCGACGCGTTCAAGTATGCGCTCGGTGCCACCCTGGTGAAGAACTCGTCGCATTGGCGGGTGTTTGAAACGATTTTCGAGGTGTATTTCTCGCTGCGTGGCTCGCAATACAACATTGTCGATGGCACCGAAGAACAAGCCGACGAGTTCTGGCGCGACGAGCAGGATCAAGCACAACTTGGCCAAGGCGAAGGACGAGGCGCAGGCGGTGGCGGTCTCGAGGCGTTGACGCCAGAGGAGTTGGCCAACATGTTGATGCGCGCGCTCATGCAGGGCGACCAGGCCATGATGCGCGCGTTGGCGCGGCAATCAGTGGCGCGGTTCGCAGGTATGGAACCCGGCCGACCAGTAGGCGGCACGTATTACCTGTACCGCACGTTGCGCAATTTGGATCTCGACAACATGTTGGCCAAATTGCTCGAAGCCAACAAACAATCGGGCGAACGCGAGACCAGCAATTTGGAGCAGCGCCTCGTGAAAGATGAGTACGAGTCGCGCATCGATGAATTCAAAAAGGAAGTGGAAGCCGAGATTCGTCGCCGACTCGTGGCCGATCGAGGGGCTGAAGCAATGGCCAAGACGTTGCGCAAGCCATTGCCTGAAGACGTGGAGTTCATGCACGCCAGCCGGGAGGAGATGCAGTCACTGAAAAAGGCGTTGTTTCCGCTCACCCGCAAGTTGGCGGCGAAGTTGGCGCGCAAACGCCGACATGGTCGTCGCGGTCCGTTGGATTTTCGCAATACTGTGCGTCACTCATTGAGTTACGGCGGTGTGCCGGCAGAACCGAAATTCAAGTATCCGCGTCCAGCCAAGCCCGAACTGATGGTGGTGGCGGACATCTCGGGCAGCGTGGCGGCGTTTGCGCGATTCACGCTGATGCTCGTATATGCGATTCAGAGTCAGTTCAGCAAGGTGCGCTCGTTCGTGTTCATCGATGGCATCGACGAAGTGACGAAGCACTTCCGGGCCACCGAAGACATCCAGGAAGCAATCCACAAGGTGAACACCGAGGCAGATGTCGTCTGGGTGGACGGACACTCAGATTACGGGCACGCATTCGAAGTGTTTTGGGAGCGTTACGGCAAAGACATCAATCCCAAGACCACGGTGCTCTTGCTCGGCGATGCGCGCAACAACTATCACGCCTCACAAAGTTGGGTGGTGAAGGAGATGCGAAAACGAGCACGTCACGTGTATTGGCTGAACCCCGAACCACGATCGTACTGGAATACGGGCGACTCCATCGTTGGTGAATATGGCGGGCACACGGATGGGGTGTTCGAGTGTCGCAACTTGCGGCAACTGGAAGGTTTCGTAGAAAAGCTCGTATGAACGACACACGAATCGTGTTGGTTCGCCACGGCGAGTCGTTTGCGACCGTTGAGCGGTATATCGGTGGGTTGCGCACATGCCGTGGCTTGACCGACCATGGCAAAGCGCAGGCGTCGGCACTTGGCGAGCGTTTACAGCGCACCGGTGAACTTGCCGTTGATGCGGTGGTGACGAGTTCGTTTCCTCGTGCGATGCAGACAGCGCAGATCTTTGCTCCGTTCATTGGACACACCGAGCTCGATGTGCGGGCTGGTTTCGGGGAACATGATCCCGGCCCGGAGTGCGACGGTTTGTTGTTCGATGACTTTGTGGCCAAGTACGGTCGCCCCGATTTTGCTGGAGATCCTCATGCGGTGATTTTCCCTGGTGGCGAAACGCTCGCACAGTTTCATGACCGTGTCGTTGCCGCATTCCGCGAACTCGAACGTGACTACCGAGGCAAGACCGTCATCGTCACGTGCCATGGCGGCACGATTGACGGGTTGTTGCGGCACTGCCTGCAAACACCATCGACGGGAAGATTCGAAGTGTTTACGAAGAATTGTTCGCTCACCGAACTGGTTCGACCACGAGAGAACATCTGGCGCTTGATGCGCTACAACGACCACGCACATCTCGCCAACGTGGTGTAGCGATGCGCCACGATGCGGTCATCGTTGGGGGCGGGCCAGCCGGCATGGCGCTGGCTCGCGCTCTCATGGTGCGAGGCATGCAGGTGGTTGTGGTTTGCCTACAGGTGCCGTGGACGGCGACGTATGGCGCGTGGCGCGACGATGTCGAGGCCTGTGACTTGGGTGCACCACTCGACTCGTTGCTGCAAGGCGCATGGCCAACAGTGCGTGTGGTGGGTCACCGCACGCACCTGCTGCAGCGACCATATGTCGTGTTCGACAACGGTGCGCTTCACGCCAGCCTTTCGAGCGGCCTCACGGTGGTGCACGATGTAGCGCTGAGTGCCGAGCATTCACTCGACGGCACCACACTGCGATTGCAGAG
>JBEDEI010000063.1:0-17826 GCA_041175765.1 Actinomycetota bacterium
AGTGAGTTCAACCCCCTGGAGCATCTCATGACCAACCCGACTGCGTTACACGTAGCACAGCAGTCGCATGCCAGCGTGCTTGATCTCATCGGCAACACGCCGCTCGTGGAAGTAAGTCAGCTGTCGCCCAGCCCGTCGGTGCGGCTGTTCGCCAAACTCGAGAGTCAAAATCCATTCGGTTCGGTGAAAGATCGCATCGCCAACGCGATGATTGCCCGTGCGTATGCAACGGGTCGTCTCGTGAAGGGCCAACGCATTTTGGAACCGTCGTCGGGCAACACGGGTATCGCACTCGCAGCCATCGCACGCATCACCGGCAACCCGATCACCATCTTGATGCCCGAGAGTGTGTCGATCGAACGTCGTCAGATGCTCGAAGTGTTCGGCGCTGAAATCATTCTCACGCCCGGTGGCGAAGGTTCAAATGGAGCGGTTCGTCGCGCCGAGGCCTTGGCCGCCGACCATCCCGAGTGGTGCTTTTTGCACCAGTACTCCAACGAGGCCAACCCGCGCGTGCACTACGAAACCACCGGCCCTGAAATCTGGCGTGATTGTCCAACGATCACGCACTTCGTTGCAGGCCTCGGCACCACCGGCACGTTGATGGGTGTTGGTCGATACCTGAAAGAACACAACCCCGAAGTGCGCATCATCGCAGTGGAGCCACCACTCGGAGAACTCGTCGAAGGCTTGCGCAATTTGGATGACGGCTACATTCCGCCGGTATTCGAATTGTGGAAAGGTCGAGAGATTCTCGACCGCAAACGCATCGTTCGCCCACGGGAGAGCATCGAAATGACTCGTCGCCTCGTGCGCGAGTGTGGCATCTTTGCTGGCATCTCGTCGGGCGCATCGCTCGCCGGTGCTCTGAAAGTAGCCAATGAAGTTGCCGAGAACGGCGAATCGGCCAACATCGTCTTTATCGTCTGTGACGGCGGTTGGAAGTACTTGTCAACGGGCGCCTACACCGTGGATCTCGACACCGCTGCGGCGAATGCCGAAAAAGTCATCTACTTCTAATCTGATCAGCCGCCAGACACCAGCGCAACAAGGCCCACCACAATCACGATTGCTCCGCCGATGCGGCGTCGGTGGTCTACCTCGCCGAGCAGTTTCCACCCGGCGAGTGCCGCAATGAGCACACTCGACTCACGCAGCACCGCCACGTAGCCCACGGGTGCTTCGCGCATCGCCAACAGCACCAGGCAATAACTTCCCAGAGTGCCAACGGCGGCAAAGCCGAATTGTCTCCACTGCACACGCAAGGCGGCAAGGGCTTCACCGCGACGTGTTGCGAATGTCCACAGCGACACCGTCATTCCCGTGGTCACGAAAATGCTGAGTGCATACGCAGCGGGGTCGGCCGACTCGCGCACCCCGGTGGCATCAATGGCGGTGTAAATGCCAATGATGAGGGCGGTGGCCAGCGCAAACCTCATGTGTCGTAGTGATCCACGCGACAGCAAGAAAAACCCCAGACCTGAAATCGCAATGCCCGCCACGGTGAGAAGTGACAGTTGATCGTCGAGCAACACGACACCCAGAATCGCTGCACCAACTGCACCACCACCACGCGCGATGGGGTACGACACGGAGAAGTCACCCGTGTTGTAGGCGCGCACCAAAAGTATGGAATAGGGCAGATGTGTGATGCCCGAAAGCACCGTGTACTTCCAGGCAAACTGCGGGGCGTCGCCGACGATCCACCACACACCGAGTGCTCCACCGGCAATGAACATTGCAATGAAGAATTGTCCCCACAATGCAAGACCCGAATCAACATTGCGCTTGACGGCAAAGTTCCAGCCTGCATGTAATGCAGCTGCTGCAAGCGCCATCAACGTCGCTGCGAGCACGACGCAATAGCCTACGAAGTGCATGGTGACGAATCGCGAATCACCAATTGGTGTATTCGACTCGGGCTTTGGTGGGCTCACCGTCATGCGATCGCTGATTGACCTCATGCCAAACGAATCGCTCGTCTATATCGGTGACACGGGGCGGTATCCCTACGGCAACAAGCCTGCTGCACAAGTGCGTGACTACGCCGTCGAACTTGCCACCAGCTTGGTGCACGACCACGGCGCAAAGATGATCGTGGTGGCCTGCAATACCGCTGCTTCTGTTGCGCTTGACGCACTCAGCCGCACGCTGCCCGTTCCCGTTGTCGGTGTGGTCGAGCCGGGTGCGCGCGCCCTCGTGCGGGTCACCCATAACGGCAAGGTCGGCGTGATTGGCACCGTCGGCACCATCGCGTCGGGTGCCTATGACCAAGCCGTGGAGAACACGCGAGCCGAAGTGGTGTTGTCGTCGGCTGCCTGCCCAGGGTTTGTCGAGTTCGTCGAACGCGATCAAACCGATGGCGAAGAAGTCACCTTGTTGGCCACACGTCTATTGTCGCCGCTCAAGGATGCCGGCATCGATGCGTTGCTGCTCGGCTGCACGCATTACCCGTATTTGGCGCCGGTGATTCAGCAGGTGATGGGTAACGGTGTGGTGTTGGTGAGCAGTGCGAACGAAACTGCGTTCGCCGTGCGCGATCAGCTTGAGGCACGCGGCATTGATGCGCCCGCTGATGTAGTTGGCGAGCGACGGTTCTTTTCATCTGGCGATATAGATGCGTTTGCCACACTGGGGCGCCGTCTGCTGGGGCCAGAACTTGGATCAGTATCACCTTGGATGTCAGGAGCAACATCATGAACCGTCCCGATGGCCGTCGCCCCAACGAATTGCGACCAATCACCTTCGAGCGTGATTTCACCGAGATGTCGAGCGGCAGCGTGCTGGTGTCGTTCGGTCGCACTCGCGTGTTGTGCACTGCATCCGTGGATGAAGATGTGCCACGTTGGATGAAGGGTTCGGGCAAAGGCTGGGTCACCGCCGAGTATTCGATGTTGCCGGGCTCGTCACCCGAGCGCGTCGATCGCGAAGCAGCCAAGGGTAAACAATCGAGTCGTACGGTGGAGATTCAGCGACTGATTGGTCGCTCGCTGCGTTCTGCCTGCGATATGAAGGTGTTGGGCGAGCGACAAATTTTGCTCGACTGTGACGTGTTGCAAGCAGATGGCGGCACCCGCACGGCCAGTATTTGTGGTGCGTATGTGGCGTTGCACGACGCAGTCAGCCGCCTCATGCTTACCGGTGCCCTCAAGCAGAACCCGTTGCATTCGTTGTGTGCAGCAGTCAGCGTTGGTATTCACGCCGGTACACCGATCATCGACCTTCCCTACGTCGAAGACTCGACTGCAGAGGTGGATATGAATGTCGTGATGCTCTCACCGATGGCTGGCGGCACCGCTCGTTTCGTGGAAGTGCAAGGCACCGCCGAAGGTCAGGCATTTTCTCGCGAACAGTTGGATGTATTGCTCGGGCTTGCCGAACAAGGCTTGGGTCACGTGTTCGATCAGCAACGCTCCATCCTCGCCACGCCGCCCGCTGCGCGTCGCGCGTAATGATTCGTCACCGCTAAACGAGTCGCTCATGCTTCGGGTGGTGTGTGCATCGGCAAACCCCGACAAGGTTGCCGAAATCCAAGAACTACTCGACGGTGTGGTCGAGTTGTTGCCGCGTCCTACCAGCGTTGGTGACATCATCGAAGACGCCGACACGTTGCTCGGCAATGCCCGACTCAAGGCTCGCGCAATTTGTGCTGTCACTGGCTTGCCTGCCGTTGCCGATGACACCGGTTTGGAAGTCGACGCACTCCACGGCGCACCCGGTGTGCATACCGCACGGTTTGCCGGCGAGCATGCCACGTACGCCGATAATCGCAGCAAGTTGTTGGATGATCTGCGCGACGTGCCGATCACTGCCCGCACGGCGCGCTTTCGCACCGTGGCACTCGTGGCGTATCCCGATGGCAGTGAGCAATGGGCCGAAGGCGTGTGTGAAGGTTCGATTGCCACGCAGGAACGGGGTGAGCGCGGCTTTGGCTACGACGCGGTGTTCATGCCGCGCGACGGTGAGGGGCAAACGTTCGCCGAGATGTCACTGACCCACAAGCACGCAATCGGTCATCGCGGGCGTGCGTTTCGCGCACTGTCTGATGTGTTGCAGGCTGATGTGTTGCAGGCTGACGTGGTGCAGACGCAACGGTCGCCATCACCGTGATGGTGTCACCAACCGCGTAAGTCGATGGGGTAGCGGTCGAGCACCTCGTCACCGCGCACGATCCAGATGAACTCGTGCATCGCCATCGTCGGGTCGACGTGTGCGGGAATCACCCGCACGGTGCTGCCGACCGCAGGTTGTGGCGAGCGCGCGGCATCACTCGTGCCCGCATCGGGCTTCTCGGTGGCAAACGTGAGGTGTTCATCGGAACAAAACCACACCTTGTGTCCGGCGATCGTCGGGTTGCCGTGGTCCATGCCGAGGCTCTTCAAACCCACATCTGCCACCGACCATTTGGCTTGTGTCGAAACCACCGTGCCCAAAATTGACAGCGCTTGACGAAACGGCAATCCCAAGGTGGAGTAATACGTGTCCATCAATGCATACGACCCTGCTTGAACTTCCGTAACGCCGGTCGTTGCGCGATGCGCAGCGTGGATGTCGTGGTTGCCCGTACCGCCAGCAGAGACAACGTCACCACCCACATCGCGGGCAACTCGGCGCAACACTTCCATCGCATTCAATGTGTCGCGCTCTTGGGCTGTGCGATCGGCGCTCACCATGAGATGGCCTTCGTAGCCCATCACGCCGCGCACGACCAGGCCCCGAGCACGTGCATACTCGGCAAGTCGTGCGGCATCCTCGGGTGGACATCCACAGCGAGGCAGACCGATGTTCACGTCGATGAGCACGTGGCGAATACCGGCTCGCACGGCAGCATCGACGGTTGCGTTGGAGTCGACGGCAATCGTGATCATCGCGCGATCCTGCGTGGCGGCAAGCGCCGACAATCGTTCGTCGTCGACCACTTCGTTGGCCAAGAGCAGGTCGTCGCCGAGACCGGCGTTGGCCATGCCGATCATCTCGCGCACCGTGGCACACGTGAAGTGGCGATGCCCGGCTTGTCGTTGCAGTTCGGCGAGTGCCGTGCATTTGTGCGCCTTGACATGCGGTCGCAATGATTCGCCAGGCAGTCGCGCAGCCATCGTCGCCACATTGTGGTTCAGCGCATCGATATCCACCACCGCTGCCGGGGTGGAAAGGTCGTGAATCGTGCGTGGCGTGCTCATCTTCGTGCCGGCGGAGAGACTCGAACTCTCACTGGCGGCGTCCTAAGCGCCGTGCCTCTGCCATTGGGCTACGCCGGCGGGGTTTGGTTCAGGGTAGTCGTGCCACCAGGCGTTTGACAGAATGTAAAGGTGACTGCTGTTTCGACCCCTCCCTCGCTACACGACTCCGCGATGGTGGACCAACTCGGTCTTGCCGACCACATCGTCGATGAAGCAGCACTTGCCCACAGTGCTAACCGTTGCCGTGAGCGCAACGTGGTGTTGCCCACCTTTGCGCAGCTCGCCGACCCGCGCACGATCGATGCTGCGATTACCAACGGTGTCGACAAGAACTCACCGGATGCGCGCAACTTGTTTCGTGTGCACTGGTACAACGACATGGCTGGCAATCGTGTGGCAGTACCTGACCACATCGTGTTGCCAACATCGCTCACGGGCATCGAAAGCCCCATCATCGTGATGTTCGGTGATCGGTTCCCGATGATCACCGCCCACAAGGTGCTTGCTGCGTACGCATGTTTGGCTCCGCGCATCATCACCGGTCAGTTCGACCCCACGCAACACCGCGCCATTTGGCCCTCCACGGGCAACTATGCCCGCGGTGGCGTGGCCATCAGCAAGATCATGGGTGCGCGTGGAGTGGCCGTGTTGCCTGCGGGCATGTCGCAGGAACGCTTCGACTGGTTGGACAAATGGGTGAGCGACCCGAGCGACATCATCCGCACACCGGGCACGGAAAGCAATGTGAAGGAAATCTACGACGCGTGCAACGACATGCGCAAAGATCCGCGCAACTTCATTTTCAATCAGTTCTGCGAGTTCGCCAATCACCTGGTGCACTGGCAAGTAACCGGGTCGGCGTTGGCGCACGTGTTCGAAACGGTGCGTGCCCGCCCAGGAAACGCACAGTGGCGACTCGCGGGCTTCACGAGTGCGACTGGTTCTGCCGGCACGATTGCTGCTGGCGACCGTTTGAAGGAGTTGTACGGCACCGCCATCGGCGCAGTGGAGGCACTCGAGTGCCCGACGATGTTGGAAAACGGCTACGGCGAACACAACATTCAGGGCATCGGCGACAAGCACATTCCGCTCATTCACAACGTGATGAACACCGACTTGGTCATCGACGTGTCGGATCGCGCCACCGACGAACTCGACGTGTTGTTCAACACTGATGAAGGTTTGCGTTATCTGCGTGAGCGCAAAGGCATACCCGCAGATGTGCTACACACGCTGCAGCATTTCGGTTTCTCGGCCATTGCCAACGTGATCGCCGCCATCAAGATTGCCAAGGTGCGTGGCTTGGGCCCCAACGATGCACTCATCACCATTGCGACCGACGGGGCAGACCTCTACCCGAGCGAGCGGCGCAAGACACTCGCCAAGCGGTTCAAGGGCGAGTTCACCAGCACCGATGCTGCAGAAGTGTTTGCCGAACATCTCGGTTCGGTCACCACCGATCACATGATCGATTGCAACGAGCGCGATCGCAATCGAGTGTTTAATCTTGGCTACTACACCTGGGTCGAGCAACAAGGCACGCCAGTGGAAGTGTTCGAAGCGCGTCGTTCGCAGAGTTTCTGGCGTGATTTGCGACGATTCATTCCTGCGTGGGATGCCATGATCGACGACTTCAACCGTCGCGTTGCTCGCGGCGGCTGACCACCGCAGTGTCGTTGTCTCGCGCCAATCCGCGCGCTACACCACCGATCGTTCGCGGGCTTCGCTGCGCGGCATGCGGCACGCGCGTGCCAGTTGATACGCCGCTGTCGTGGCGATGCCCGAATGCGCACGGCAACGATCGTCATCATGTGCTGCTCATTGAAAGCGATGTCGCCCCGTTGCGTCGCGCCAAGCACGCCAACCCCTTCGTGGCGTTCCGGCGTTATCTCGCCTGGGATGCGTTCGCTCACGCCCATGGCATGAGCGAAGACGAGCGCGACACACTCATCGTCGAACTCGACGCTCAGATTGCCACGGTTGCCGGAACGGGCTTTGTATTCACGCCCTTTGCGCGCGCCGACGCGTTGTCTGACGAACTCGGCTTTAGCGCACAGGGTGGCGTGTGGATCAAAGACGAAACGCACAACGTGGCGGGGTCGCAGAAATCCCGACATCTATTTACGGAACTCCTGCATCTCATCACCGCCGAACGTCGCGGTCTTGCGCCGTGGGGTAGTGGCAAGCGGCCGCCACTGGCGATTGCTTCGTGTGGCAATGCGGCATTTGCTGCGAGCACGCTGGCTCGTGCCGTGCAGTGGCCGATTTCCGTGTTCGTTCCCCAGTTCGCCGATGCGGCACTCATCGGTCGGCTTCGTGCACTGCAGGCCGACGTGGTGCATTGTCCGCGGCTGGCGAGCGATCCCGCCGGTGATCCGTGCGTGCATCGTTTTCGTGAGGCAGTACGTGATGGTGCGATTCCCTTCGGAGTGCAAGGCCCGGAGAATGCGTGGTGTCTCGACGGTGGTCGTACCATTGGCTGGGAGATGGCCTATGTTGCCGAACACATGGAGCCACCGCTCATCGCACGACTCTTCGTGCAAGTTGGTGGCGGTGCATTTGCCGCCAGCCTCGCGGAGGGCTTTCACGCCGGTGGCACGCGCGCTGCATTGCATGCAGTGCAAGCGCAAGGTTGTGCACCCTTGGCACGCGCATGGGAAAAGAGCAAAGCATTTGCCACCGTCACGCAGGCGGCAGCGCAGTGGGACGAGTGCATGGTGCCATGGCCCGACACGCCGCACTCGTTTGCCGACGGCATTCTCGATGACGAAACGTACGACTGGGTGTCGGTGTGTCGCGCCATGCGTACCAGCGGCGGCTTCCCCGTCGTGGCCAGTGAGCAGCAAGTGCGCGATGCATACGCGCTTGCACATGCAACCACCCACATCGACGTGAGCCCGACCGGCGCTGCAGGTCTTGCCGGGCTCTTGGCCGCTCGCGATCATGTGAATAATGACGAGCGCGTGGCACTGGTGTTTAGTGGCATACGTCGCGAAACACCCAAGCCGTAGCAAAACACTTCTGCCCGCTTTGGTAAGCGTTAGCCTTGCGCGCATGACATCGCCCTTGAGTTCCGCACATCAATTGCCTCTGCTGTCCACCGGTTCGTCAGGTGCGGCGTTGCCTTCGTTGCCGATGGCGCTCGATGGTGGCGGTGACCCACGCTCCGACATCTTCAATCGCCTGCTGAAGAGCCGCGTGATCATGCTCGGTTCCGAGGTCGACGATGCAGCCGCCAACCAGATTTGTGCACAGTTGCTCTTCCTCGAAGGCGAAGACCCCAATGCCGACGTGTGGCTCTACGTCAACTCACCTGGTGGCTCGATCACCGCCGGCATGGCCATCTACGACACGATGCAATTCATCTCGTGCGACGTGGCCACGGTGTGCGTGGGGCTTGCTGCTTCAATGGGGCAGTTCTTGCTCACCGCCGGTGCCAAGGGCAAGCGCTACTCGCTGCCGAATGCGCGCATCATGATGCACCAGCCACTCGCTGGTTTGCGCGGTCAGGCCGCCGACATCGCCATTCAGGCCGAGCAGTTGGCGTTCATCAAGCGTCGCATGGCCGAACTCACCTCGCATCACTCCGGCAAAGCGATCGAAGACGTACAAAAAGATTCCGAGCGCGACCGTTGGTTCAGCGCCGAACAAGCCAAAGAGTACGGCTTGGTCGACAAAGTCATCGTGAAGCGCGGCGAAATTCGCTAAGGGGTTTCTGGCGGTGCCGCTGGCACCTGCACACTGAGGCCACTGGATAAATCCAGTCCGCAGACGGCCCCCACATAGATGCCGGCATCCTCGGCGGCTCGCTCGGCGTTGTAGGCCGCATCGGCAACGCTCTGCACACTTTCAGGGTCGCTGGCATTTACTTGTGATGCTGCAATAAAGAGGTCACGAATCGTGGCCAGGTCGTCCTCCACTTCTAGTGGTGCAACTTCCACCAAACGGTCGTAGTGCTCGATGAGTTGTTGTACATCGTCGTTGCTCGTTGGTGGCGTGGTGATGAGACCGATACGGTCACTCAATACGCGGCAGAAGTTGGTGGCAGTACGTGGGGTCTCGGCGCACGCAGCAAGGACGACTGCGGCCACCGCCACACCCCACAGCGCGCGGGCACGCGGTGACTGCAGCACCACAGATTTATTTCGCAGTACGCGCCTTTGGCGCACACACTTTGCAAGAACATTCATCGCCGTCTCATTCTCACAGGTGAGGGCCATCGATTGCTGTATTCCAAGGGGGCATTGGATGTTTGCTTCGGTGCGATCCACCACCTTGCTTGGCGTCGTCGGGCGAGCAGTCGATGTGGAGGTGCACGTGGGTGTTGGTCTGCCCGGTTTCACCGTCGTCGGCCAACCCGACGAAGTGTGTCGCGAAAGTCGTGACCGTGTGCGCGCCGCGTTTTTGTCGCGCGGTTTTACGTGGCCAAATCGACGCATCACGGTGAATCTTGCCCCCAGTGGCGAACGCAAAGGCGGCTCGGGATTGGACTTGGCAATTGCCATCGCCGTGTTGATTGCCGACGAGCAACTGCCAGCCGATGCGGCGAGTCGCTATGCATTCGTCGCTGAACTTGGTTTGGATGGCTCGTTGCGCGGGGTCGTTGGCGCAGCACCTCTCGTTGGCGCGGTTCGCGACCGCTGCGTCGTGGTGGCTGCCAGCAATGCTGTGGCAGCCCGCGCAGCCGGGGCGAAAGAGGTAGTCGTAGCCGCCGACTTGGCACATGTGGTGGCGTGTTTGCGTGGCGAGGCAACGTGGGGCAACGCCGATGACGCCGTTGTCGGCGATACTGCACCCGACGTACCCGATCTTGCCGATGTGCGCGGACAACCCGTGGCACGACTCGCACTTGAAGTTGCCGCAGCGGGTGCACACCATCTGTTGCTCGTGGGGCCACCTGGTGCAGGTAAATCCATGTTGGCGCGACGGCTCCCTGGCATCCTGCCGCCACTCACACACGAACAAGCACTCATGTGCACGATGGTGCATTCGGCGGCCCATGTGCCGATGCCCGCTGGTGCACGAGTGAGTCATGCACCATTCCGTGCCCCGCACCATTCCGTTTCATTGGTGGGGCTCATCGGCGGGGGAACCGCAGCGATGCGACCCGGCGAAGTGACGTTGGCAAGTGAAGGTGTGTTGTTTCTGGATGAACTCGGTGAGTTCGCCCCCAGCGTGCTCGATGCGTTGCGGCAGCCGCTCGAAGCAGGTGAAGTGGTCGTCTCGCGTGCACGCACCACGTTGACTTTCCCCGCCCGCTTTTTGTTGGTGGCAGCGACCAACCCGTGTCCGTGTGGGTCGGGGGCCCCCGGCGTCTGCGTGTGCGACGACGCGGCGCGCGCCAAATATGTTCGCCGATTTTCCGGCCCGCTACTCGATCGATTCGACTTGCGAGTGAGTGTGGGCCTGCCGAAAGTTGACGACTTGGTCGATGGTGTCGACGGTGAATCGTCGGCAACGGTGGGCGAGCGCGTGCGGGCGGCTCGCGCACATGCACTACAACGCAGTGGTGGCACGAACGCCGACATCAAGGTGGACGAATTGGATCATGCCGCGCCAATCACCCCGGCTGCTCGTGCAGTGTTGCGGCGCGAGCTTGAAGTTGGTCGGTTGAGTGGTCGCGGGTTGCACCGTGTGCGCCGAGTGGCACGCACCATTGCCGACCTCGACGGTGCGCCCGATCTGGTGGGCGAAGAGCACGTCGCTACGGCATTGCGACTGCGCACCAGTTTGGCAAGTTTGCGCAGCGCAACGCCATGAACGCAGATGGCCGCGTGCTTGTGCAAACCATTGGTGACGAACACGTCACTGCTGCGGCGTTGGCGTCGCTGCCTCTGGTGGGCCCGCAACGGTTGCGTCTGCTCATCAACAGCCTGGGTGTCACCGATGCCTGGCGCACCGTGCGTGGGGAAACTCCCGCACCAGATCACATCGCTGCACTATTGGCCAAAGACGATCTTGGTCGTGTGTGGCGTGCTGCAGCAACGGATGAGTTGTGGCGCCGCACTGCAGAGGTAATCGCAACACACCAGATTCAGGTGCTGCTCGCGACCGATCCGCGGTATCCGGCGCTGCTGCGTGCCGACCATGCCGCGCCGGCAGTGCTGTTTGCACGGGGGAACCTCTCGGCGTTCACGCATCGCCGAGTCGGAGTCATCGGTACGCGCGCAGCCAGTGCTGCAGGTCGACATTTTGCGCGCACCCTGTGTAGAGAACTTGCGCGGGCAGATGTTGCGGTGGTATCGGGTTTGGCACGCGGCATAGACGCCGCTGCCCACCACGGTGTGTGCGATGCCCAGGGTCACGGCGATGATGATCAAGCAACCGATCGCTGCCCGCCGTCGCCACGTGCTGCACCACCCATCGCGGTGGTGGCCACTGGTGTCGACGTGGTGTATCCGCGCGAGCACGCAGCGCTGTGGCAACACGTCATCGAGCACGGTGTGCTGCTCTCGGAGTCGGCGCCCGGATGCGGGCCTGATGCGTTTCGATTTCCGCTGCGCAATCGCATCCTTGCTGCCATCAGTGAAGTGCTCGTGGTGGTGGAGTCCCGCGCCCGTGGTGGATCGATGATCACCGTGGACGAGGCACTGAAACGCAACGTCACCGTGATGGCGGTGCCGGGCTCGCCACAGAGCGAAGTGAGTGCGGGCACGAATCATCTCCTTTCGCAGGGCGCAGCCCCCGTCTGTCATGTCGACGATGTCATGATGGCGCTGGGTTTGAATCACCGGCACCACAACGAACACAACGAATACAACGATTCGCGAACACCACCGTCTGCACAGGAGCGTCTCGTCATTGCTGCTCTCCAACATCGACCCCTCACCTTCGACCAGCTCGTCGAGGTGCTGGGTCAGCCGATTGCCGAAGTCGCGTTACAACTCGGACGACTCGAGGCGCACGGATGGGTGGTTGCGAATGCGGGCTGGTGGGAGGCGTTGGTATCGCCATGATGCGCACACGCAAGCCCGGTGCGTCGGGCAACTACCGTTTTGGAGATGAGCGCCGCCGATCGATGGAATCTCGACGGTTTCGTGGTGTCGCTCACCGCCGCGGCCCCCAACACGGTGAGTGCGTACCAGCGCGATGTGCGACTGTTCGTGGAGTGGGTGTCTCGCCACGGAGTATCCACACCAACAAGTGTCACCAAGGCCCATATTCGTTCGTACGTCGCCTTTCTCACCACGAGCAAGTTGGCGCGCCGCAGCATTGCGCGCAAGAAAGCAGCACTGGCTCGCTACTTCGGCTGGCTGTCGCGCAACCGAAAGATCAAAGTCGACCCGACGCTCGGTGTGAAAACGCCAGCCGACAAGGGGCGCTTACCCAAAGTGTTGACCGCCGAGCAGTTGCGTGCATTGCTCGAACACCGACCAGAAGGGCATCCACCTTGGCGCCATCTACGCGACGATGCAGTGGTGGAGATGCTGTACGGCAGCGGCCTGCGTGTCAGCGAATTGTGTGCTCTCGACATCGACTCCATAGATGTGCGCCGTGGGGTGGTGCGCGTGATGGGCAAAGGCAGCAAGGAACGCATCGTTCCAGTGAGCAGGCCGTCGGTCGACGCCGTGCGCACTTGGGTTGCAGCCCGCAAGGAATTGCTCCACGACGACGAGTTGGCATTGTTCCTCAACCATCGCGGTCGGCGCATCACGCCCCGCGACGTGCGACGCCTCATCGACGATCGTGCCGTTTCCCCCACGCATCCGCACGCACTGCGCCACACGTTCGCCACGCATCTATTGGACAACGGTGCCGACCTGCGCGCTGTGCAAGAGTTGCTCGGTCACACCGATGTCGCCACCACCCAGCGTTACACCCACGTGAGCAAAGAACGATTGAAGACGGCGTACGGAGCGTCGCATCCACGCGCATGAACCCGCGACCCGAACGTTTGACGGTTGACGAAGCATGGCTGCGTTGGCACGGCAACAAAAATCCCGCCGCACGCGATTGGTTGGTCGTGCACTACGCCTCGCTCGTCAAGTTCGTCGCCGGTCGATTGTCGGCTGGTTTGCCCAAGCGGGTGGAGACGAATGATTTGGTGAGTGCCGGAGTAGTGGGTTTGGTGCAGGCCATCGACCGATTCAGCCCGACAGAAGGCGTGAAGTTCGAGTCGTACGCGGTGCCACGTATTCGTGGCGCAATTCTCGACAGTCTGCGTTCGCTCGATTGGGTGCCGCGTTCGGTGCGTGCGCGTTCCCGCCAGATTGAAGGTGCAATCACGACTCTGCAAAATGATCTCGGTCGCTCGGCAACGGATGCAGAAATTGCCGGGCACCTTGGGATCACCGCCGAGGAACTCAACGAGTGGCTTGCCGATGTTGCATCGAGCGCGATTGGTCCACTCGACCATGTGGCACTCGACTCGCATGCGATGCCCGAGACGAGCGACTTTCAACGCGCCACGAACCCCGATGCAGCCATGGAATCTGGTGAACTGCGCCGCACCATGCACGAAGCCATTCGCAAACTGCCGGAACGTGAACGCACCACCTTGTTGCTCTATTACGAAGAGAACCTCACCTTCGCCCAAATTGGTGAAGTGCTCGACGTCACCGAAAGTCGCGTTTCGCAGATTCATGCCAAAGCAGTGCTGCAGATGCGCAGCCATTTGGCTGCTGCCGATTTTCGCTAACGCCCGATTCGTGTTCGCTGCACTGGCACTCGGCGTGTGTTTGACGTTGCCGTCCAACGCCACGGTGGTGGATGCGTTCCGCGAACCATCCTGTGCGCGTTGTGCAGGCAATCGGGGCATCGAGTATTCCGTTGCGCCTGCGAGTGCGGTTGCGGCTGGTGTGCACGGCACCATCACCTTTGCTGGTGGTGTTGCCGACACCAACTATGTAGTCGTGCAATCCACCCAAAATCCGCGCGTACGCATCACCTACGGCGGGCTGGCCGCGGTGCATGTACAACGTGGCCAGGTGGTCGCTCGTGGTGACATCCTCGGCGTTGCCTCCGGGCGCCTGCACGTAGGGGTGCGCATCAGCGGGCACATCGGCGAGCACATCGGCGAGCGGTACATCGACCCCGCCCGACTGGCCGACCATGCAGGCGGGGCACTGGCCACGGGTGCCCGACCGCGCCACCGAGTGACGCTCGGGGCAGTGCCCGACCGGCGCTGTGTCGAGCGAGGGGAAGTCGACTCGCACCGATAGCGTCGGTGCGGCTGATTCGTCAGCAGTACTTCATCACTCATCATCCACGATTCGCACACCTGTGGTCGCCTCGGCGCAACGAATCGTGTCCACCAACCACAGGAAGGAGCAACACATGGCAATCATCAGCATGCGACAAATGCTTGAGGCGGGAGTCCACTTCGGACACCAAACCCAGCGTCGTAACCCCACAATGCAGCGCTTCATCCATAGTGAGCGCAACGGCATTCACATCATCGATCTTGAGCAAACGCTCACCCGCATCGAAGCCGCCTACGGCTTCGTGCGTCAACTGGCATCGGGCGGCGGCATCGTGCTGTTCGTCGGCACCAAGAAGCAAGCCCAGGATCCGATCAAGAATTACGCAGAGCGCTCCGGCATGCCGTACATCAACGAGCGTTGGCTGGGTGGCATGCTCACCAACTTCGGCACCATCTCCAAGCGCGTGTCCAAGATGATCGAACTCGAGCGTCTGTCGGCTTCACCAGAGTGGGCGCAGATTCCCAAGAAGGAAGCCCTGCTCATGTCGCGCGAGCTCGTCAAGTTGCAGCGCAACCTGTCGGGTATCCGCAACATGGTGCGTCTGCCTGATGCGGTATTCGTGCTCGATACTGCCACCGAACATCTCGCGGTAACCGAAGCCAACAAGCTCGGCATTCCCGTCGTTGCGGTGGTCGACACCAACGTGAACCCCAACTTGGTGCAGTTCCCCATCCCGGGCAACGACGATGCGATTCGCGCCAACGAGTTGATGACTCGTGTCATCGCCGAGGCAATCGCCGAAGGTCGTTTCATCTCCGAGAAGGCCAACGGTCAAGTGCAAAACCCGGCAACTGCCATCGTCGACAACGCGGTGTTCGCTGCCGAGCAGGCTCGCGCACGCGCCGAGGCACAGGCAGCCCAGGCTGCACGTGACGCGAAGTTGGCAGGTGAGGCGAACTAATGGCCATCAACGCCAAAGATGTGCAAGCACTGCGCCAGGCAACCGGTGCAGGAATGATGGATTGCAAAAAGGCTCTCGAAGAAGCCAACGGTGACGTTGAAGCTGCAAAAACCTGGTTGCGCGAAAAAGGGTTGGCAGCGAGCGCCAAGCGTTCCGATCGCGACAATAATCAAGGCGTCGTCGCTCTCGCCATCGACTGTCCGCTGGCAGCAATCGTGAAGTTGAAGTGCGAAACCGACTTCGTGGCCGCGAGTGAGTCGTTCGTGGCAGAAGCCCAGACACTTGCCGAACTCGTTCGCACCAAGGGCGAAGCGGCAGTGGCCGAGCGTGCCAAGCAACTCGACGACTTGAAGATTCTGCTCAAGGAAAAGATCGAACTAGGCGAAGTCGTTCGCTTCGAGGCTGCGCCGGGCAACATCATGGATTCCTACCTGCACTTGCAGGGTGGCCGCGGCGTGAATGTAGTCGTGGTGGAGATGAAGAATGCCAGCGAAGAGTTGGCTCACGACATCGCCGTGCACATCGCCTTTGCGCGTCCGAAATATTTGACCCGCGAAGAAGTTCCCGCCGACATTGTTGCTGCCGAGCGTGCCACGCTCGAGGCTGCAACTCGCAACGAAGGCAAACCCGAGGCTGCCCTCGGCAAGATCGTCGACGGCAAACTCAACGGCTTTTTCAAGGACCTCTGCCTGCTCGAACAGCCCTATGCCAAAGACGACAAACAGTCGGTCAAACAGGTCATTGGTGCTGCATCCATCGTGCGGTTTGCTCAAGTAGAAATCGGGTAATCTCGTACACGGTATGACGACGCATAGCCAGCCCCGCTGGAAGCGAGTCGTATTGAAATTGTCGGGCGAGGCACTCGCCGAAAAGACTGGTTTTGGTCTCGACAACGACGTATTGGCACAACTTGCCGGCGAACTGCGCGAAGCCCGCGAAGAATTCAACGTGGACATCGCCATCGTGGTTGGTGGTGGCAACTTCTGGCGCGGCACCAAGGGCAGCGGTCGCGGGATGGATCAAGCCCAAGCCGACTACATGGGAATGATCGCCACGGTCATCAACGGCCTCGCCCTCCAAGACGCACTCGAGCGTGCCGGTCAACACTCGCGGGTAATGACTGCCGTGGAAATGCCGAAGGTCGCCGAGCCGTACATTCGTCGTCGCTGTGAGCGGCATCTGGAGAAGGGCCGCATCGTGATCCTGGCGGGTGGAACGGGTAACCCGTTCTTCACCACCGACACGGCGGCGCGCAGCGCTGCCGAGATCGAAGCGCAGGCAATTCTGAAAGGCACACACTCGGGTGTCGATGGCATTTACTCCGCCGACCCGAAACTCGACAAAAATGCCACACGATTCAGCAAACTGTCGCACCTCGACGTGATCAACAAGGGGTTGCGTGTGATGGACTCCACGGCCATCACTTTCTGCATGGACAACAAGTTGCCGATCGTCGTGTTCAACCTCCTCGAGCGCGGCAATCTGCGCGCGATATTGCAGGGCAAAGAAATCGGAACACTCGTCGCATGATTGACGAAACCCTGCTCGAGTCACTCGAGAAAATGCAAAAAGCCGTCGAACATGTGCAGCACCAATTCGTGTCGGTGCGCACAGGTCGCGCCTCGCCGGCACTGATCGAGAAGTTGAACGTCGACTACTACGGCTCCCCGGTGCCGCTACAACAATTGGCCAGCTTCCAGGTGCCCGAGGCGCGCATGTTGGTGGTGAAGCCACACGACCGATCCGCCATTGCTGCAATCGAAAAGGCCTTGAACGCCAGTGACATCGGCGTCAACCCCAGCAACGATGGAACGGTGATTCGATTGGCATTCCCTGCGCTCACTGAAGAGCGACGCAAGGAATACGTAAAGGTAGTGAAGAACATCGCCGAAGATGGGCGAGTAGCCGTGCGCGGCGTGCGTCGTGATGCCCGCAAAACGCTGGAGACCGCCGAAAAAGACGGCGACTTCTCCAAAGATGAACTTGAGCGTGCCGAAAAGGATCTCGACAAGATGACCCAAGAACATGTCGACAGCATCGACAAGGCAACCGCCCGCAAAGAACAAGAAGTGATGGAGGTCTAGACATGTCCGACAATCGCAACGACGACACCGGCTCGAACGAAACCACCGGTGAGATTCGCGACAACACGATCAATTTTGGTGACGAGTTTGGCGAGGTGAAGTTTGCCGACTCAGATGATTCCGCGCCATCCATCAGCGTTGACTCCACCGACACCGCACCGCTGCCACATTGGGGTGACCAGCCAACGGGCGAGAGCCCGCGCTTTGGTGTGCAACCGCGCGACCCGAGTCGTCCGGTGACCCGCGATCCATCGCGCCCAACTCGTGAGCCTGCGCGTCAGGGAACTCCGCCACCAGTGAGTCGCCCGCGATCAGAAGGCCGCATTCGCATCGGTGGAGACCCAACGGATCCGCGGATGCGTCGGCCATCCGATACGCATCCCACCATGCGCGACGCCACCGGCGATCCATCGCGCCCGACGGTGCGGGAGCGCTCGGCTCGTCGCCCCGCCCCCGTG
>JBEDEI010000064.1:0-3802 GCA_041175765.1 Actinomycetota bacterium
TGGGCCGCTTCCGGAACCCTTCATTGGCTCGCCGTCGGGGCCGATGAGCGAAAGGCTCACTTTGCCGCGGTCGTCGATGTCGTCAACACGAACGGTGACTTCGTCACCGAGATTCACGACATCTTCCACTCGCGCGACACGCTCGCCATTGCCAAGTTTGGAAATGTGAATGAGTCCGTCACGGCCCGGCAAGATGTTGACGAACGCGCCAAACTGCGCGATGTTCACAACGCGACCCGTGTAGGTAGCACCGAGCTCGGCAGTTGGTGGATCGACGATGTTCAAGATGCGAGTTTTTGCATCTTCCACCTTCGAAGCATCCGGCGAACCAATGGTCACAATGCCCACCGCACCGTCGTCGTCGACGGCGATGGTTGCGCCAGTTTCCTGCTGAATGGTGTTGATGACTTTGCCCTTTGGCCCAATCACTTCGCCCACTTTGTCCAGCGGAATCGTGATGGTCACGATCTTCGGTGCACTCTCGGCCACCGTCTCACGCGGTGCAGCAATTGCTGCCGTCATCACGCCCAGAATCTTGAGGCGTGCTTCTTTGGCCTGTTGCAAGGCTGCCGCCAGCACATCGCTTGGAATGCCGTCGATCTTGGTGTCCAACTGCAACGCAGTTACTGCGTCTGCGGTACCAGCCACCTTGAAGTCCATGTCACCGAAGGCATCTTCTGCACCAAGGATGTCGGTGAGTGCGGTGTACTTGCCACCTTCGAAGATGAGGCCCATTGCAATACCGGCAACCGGCGCAACAATCGGCACACCAGCATCCATGAGCGCCAAGCTCGAAGCGCAGACTGATGCCATCGACGTTGAACCGTTCGACGACAACACTTCGCTCACGAGGCGCAATGTGTAGGCAAACTTTTCCTGGCTCGGCACCACAGGCAGGAGTGCTCGCTCAGCGAGCGCTCCGTGGCCAATTTCGCGACGCTTGGGCGTACCGACACGACCGGTTTCACCATTGGCCCATGGAGCCATGTTGTAGTCGTGCATGTAACGCTTTTCAGTTGTCGGCGTGATGGAGTCGATCATCTGGTTCATGCGTGGCATGGCCAAGGTGACGACGTTCATGACTTGTGTTTCACCGCGCTGGAACAAACCAGTGCCATGCGCAGTGGTGAGCAAGCCAACCTCTGATGAAACGGAACGCAAGTCGCTTGGTCCACGGCCGTCGATGCGAATGTTTTCGCCCACGACGCGCTGACGCACGAGGTGCTTGGTGAGTGAACGCACCGCTTCTTTGATCTGCTTTTCCTGGCCGGCGAACTGGCCGGGTGCGCCAGCAGTGCCAGCAAGCTCGGCAACGGTGCTGGCCGTGGCTTCGTCGGTTGCTGCATTGCGGTCCTTTTTCAGCGAGATACGAATCGCTGGCTGCAACTTCGGTGTTGCCACACGCTCAACGGCGGCGTACACCTCGTCGCTGTAGTCGAGAACTGGCGTGTATGCCAATGGCTCGATCTTGCCGCGTGCCGCAATGACGCTGGCGGTCAGTTGACGTTGCAGTTTGATGGATTCCTTTATCCACTGCTTCGACGCTTCCAGACCGGCAGCGATGACTGCTTCATTCACTTTTGGTGCGCCATCGGCATAGAAGTCGAACGACTTCTCCGTACCGCCTGCTTCCACCATCATGATTGCTACGTCACCATTGTCGAGTTCGCGACCAGCAACAACGAGTTCAAACGTGCTCGTGTCGCCTTCTTCGAATGTCGGGTGGGCAATCCATGAGCCGTCTTGTGAGTACGCCACGCGCACTGCACCAATCGGGCCGTCAAAAGGAATGCCGCTGATCATGAGCGCAGCCGACGATGCATTGATTGCCAACACATCGTGTGGGTTGACTTGGTCTGCGCCGACCACCGTGACAACGATTTGTGTTTCGTTACGGAAGCCGTCGGGGAATGCGGGACGCAACGGACGATCGATGAGACGGCAGGTCAAGATGGCCTGCTGGCTGGGTCGACCTTCACGACGGAAGAACGAACCGGGGATTTTCCCTGCGGCGTATGCACGCTCTTCTACGTCGACGGTGAGCGGGAAGAAGTCGATGCCGTCACGCACGCCCTTTGCGGCGTTTGCGGTGACGAGCACGGTGGTCTTACCGATACTTGCTACGACAGCGCCCTGTGATTGCAGCGCTAATTTTCCGGTTTCAAACCGGAGGGTTTTGTCGGTGCCACTGACGGCACCCGACACTGAAATGGCTTCAGCCATGTGTATGTCTCCTATGTTGTGTTAGCTCTCGCGACCAGAAACTCCCGAATGGAGTCTCTGCGAAGGTCGCAGGCTTAACGACGAAGTTCGAGTTCTTCGAGCAGTGTTCGATACTTCTCGATGTCGCGCTTGCGGATGTAGTCAAGCATTCGACGGCGGCGCCCGACCATCAGCAACAGACCACGACGACTGTGGTGGTCCTTTGCATGGGTCTTCAAGTGCTCCGTCAGGCTGTTGATTCGGTCGGTCAAAAGTGCGATCTGCACTTCCGGCGAGCCCGAGTCAGTTGCATGCTGACCGTGTTTCGCAATGACGTCTTTGGTCCCCGTTTTGGTGGGAGTCGCCATGTTCGTACGTTGCCTCTTTCTGCCTCACCTCGCATTTTTTGTTCGGATGAACGGATGCTTGGTGGGTCGTTCCGGGACCATCCCGAAACATCACACCCGAGCCGAAGCCCAAGTGGACTCCGTCAGGCTACGGCGCAATCACGGAGTTTCCACTTCCCCTCCCAGAAGTAGTCACGCAGTTAGCGTTCAGCACGTGTTCACGGGCATCGTCGAAGAGCTCGGCAGCGTGGTGTCGCGTAATGGATCACGTCTGCGCATCGCCGCACACACCGTGCTCGACGACAGCACCATCGGTGCTTCGATTGCCGTCAACGGTTGCTGCCTCACCGTCGTAGAGACCGGTCAAGGCTGGTGGGAAGCCGACGTCAGCGAAGAAACATTTCGACGAACTGCACTCGGAGACTTACAACCCGGCAGCCCGGTGAACCTCGAACGTCCGATGGCGGCCAACGGGCGGTTCGGCGGGCACGTAGTACTCGGACACGTGGATCTTGTCGGCGAGGTGATCACACCCGCGCCGAATTTGCGTGTGCGCATCGGTCGCGATCAGATGCACCTGCTCGTCGAGAAAGGTTCGATCACCGTGGATGGCATCAGCCTCACGGCCTTCGGTCTGGGTGACGACTCGTTCGAAGTAGCAGTCATCCCTCACACCGCGCAAGTGACCACACTTGGTGTGCGTCGCGCCGGCGACAAGGTGAACATCGAAATGGACGTTCTTGCCAAGCATGTCGAGCGCCTACTTGATACTCATGGCACCACCCGCCCGAGGCGTGGCATTCTTGCTCGGTGGCGCAGATGAGCAACTTGAACGACCTGCGCAAACAAATCGACGACATCGATGCGGCACTCATCGAACTACTCGCCCAGCGCATGGAAGTGTGCCGTGAAGTTGCCGACATCAAGTCGCAGAGCAATACAGCGGTCATCCAGCCTCAGCGGGTGCGTGAAGTGTTGACCACTCGACGCCAGTGGGCAATCGACAACGATGTCGATCCGGACTTCACCGAGCAGCTCTTTCGCATCCTGTTGTCGGAGACGCACCGAATCGAGGTTGCCCACGACAAGAAGTTCGACAAACCTACGAAGGTTGCCGATGTACTCGCCACAGCACTTGACGCCGTTGCCTGTCGTATTGATCACGTGGTGGTCGCCGTCGCCAACCTTGCGGCTGCCGCGACATTTCTTTCTTCAATTGGCTTCTCGGCGACGCCAACCGATGACGCCGGCAT
>JBEDEI010000065.1:0-2738 GCA_041175765.1 Actinomycetota bacterium
GCCCAGGCGTGTGCACGCAAGTGGTGCGACAGCAAAACTGGTTGCGCACGCTGCAAGTGCGTGTAACCAGGCAGGTACGCGCCCCCTGCATCGTCGGCGCGACGATCCAGCACATCGATGAGACCAAGTACCCGGTGTGCGGTGGCGGTGAGTTCGCGCTTGGCAAACAATCGCAGGGCGGTAACCGACTGATCGTTACGACTGCGACCCGTGTGCAACTTGGCGCCAGTTGCACCAGCGATTTCGGTGACCCGTCGTTCGATTGCCGTGTGAATGTCTTCGTCGCTCGGCACGAACTCAAACGTGTTGGACTGCATTTCGGATTCCACTTGACGTAACGCAGCGACGATCGTGTCACTCTCTGCTTGTGGCAACACACCACTGGCCCCGAGCATTTGCGCATGAGCAACCGACCCCGCTAGGTCGTCGCGCCACAGTCGCACGTCAAAGCCGATACTTGCCGTATACGCCATCAGTGAATCGGCTGGTGGTTCGCCAAACCGCCCGTGCCAGAGGTGCTTGTCGTTCATCGTGCAGCCTTGGTGAGGCCCGCCAGTTTGCGCAAGTCGCTGGCCAAGCGCTTCGCGCCATAATTTGCATCAGCGACACACAGCAACGTGTCGTCACCAGCCACGGTGCCAATGATGCCCTTCAAACGGGAGCGATCAAGCGCCGATGCCACCACATGTGCACAACCCGGAGGAGTGCGCACCACCACCATCGGTGCGCTGTATTCCACTTCGGCAACCCACTCCGAGAGCACACGACGCAACTGATCCTGTGGCGCGATGCGATCGGGGGCAAAGTCAGGGATTGCATAGGCGGTTTCCCCCTTGCGCACACGCACCTTCACCGCACCAAGATCTTCCAGATCGCGCGACACGGTGGCTTGCGTGGCGTCGATGCCCTCCTGCTCGAGCAACTCGAGCAACAGTGGTTGGCTCGTCACATCGTGTTCAGCGATGATGCGTGCAATCGTTTGTTGGCGTTGTACTTTGCTGGTCACTTGGTGTCCCCTTTCGTAATGTCATTCGCTTCGCACAAAAAAGCGAGCACACCGCGTGCCGCATGCATACGATTGTGCGCCTGTCGCACTACCCGACTGGCAGGCCCATCAATGACATCTGCTGCAACCTCGATGCCGCGATGGGCAGGCAAACAGTGCATGAAGATAACACGGGGGTCGGCGAGTGCCATGAGCGAATCATCAACCTGAAAGTTGGCAAAATCACTCATGCGTTGTTCAGTTTCGGCCTCTTGCCCCATGCTCACGAATACATCCGTGTGCACGGCATGTGCGTCTTGCACCGCCGAGGCTGCAGAATTGCTCTGTTCCACGCTGGCTGCACCGAGTGCGCTCACCCGCGCCAACTCGTCTGCACTTGCCCCATAGCCATCGGGGCTACCGATGCGCAGGTGCGCACCTTCAAGCGCACAGGCTTCGGCCAGTGAGCGGGCCACGTTGTTGTAGTCACCAATCCAGGCCACGGTCTTGCCCTTCAGCGAGCCGAACTCCTCGCGCATGGTGAGCACATCAGCAACGCTCTGCAGCGGATGCGACTTGTCGCTCAACATGTTGATGATCGGCACCTCATCCACGGAAGCCATGCGGGTCAGCACGCCGTGGTCGAATACCCGTGCAGCAATCATTGCGTGATAGCCGGCCATGATGCGCGTGATGTCTTCGACGGTTTCGCGAACATCAAAACCCACTTCTTCGCCCCGCGTATAAATGGGGTGGCCACCGAGCTGCACGACTGCCATTTCCATCGATTGACGAGTACGATTCGACGGCTTTTCGAAGATGAGTGCCACCCCATAGTCGGCCAATGGCCAGCCGAGTGACTCCTGGCGTTGCGTGGCAAGTTCCAGCACGCGCGCAAGTTCTTTGCGGGTCAAATCGACGATGTCGAGAAAGTGTCTCATGCCAATACCTGCGACATGATCTGCATCGCCTCGGCAATTTCGTCATGTGTAACGGTGATCGGTGGCGCCAAACGCAGCGCAGTGCCAGTCACCGCATTGGTAACCAAACCAGCATCCATGAGCGCCTGCTGTTTGGCTTTTGCGTCGGCACCTTCACCCAACTCCACACCGAGCAACAAACCACGACCCCGTACCGATACAACGGCAGGAATCTTGCGGAGATGCGAGGTGATCATCTCGCCCTTTTCCCGAGCCAATCGCGGGGCATCAATTTCGCGCATCACATCAATGACTGCACACACCGCTGCCGTGGCCAGTGCGGTGCCGCTGTAGGTGCTGCCATGGTCACCTGGCACGAATACCTGCGCAATCTCGCGCTTGGCCCACAATGCGCCCACTGGCATGCCGTTGCCCATCGCCTTTGCCAGCATCACCACATCGGGTTGCACTGCAGCGTGTTGAAACGCAAACCAATCACCGGTGCGGGCAAAACCAGTTTGCACTTCGTCGATCATCATGAGCACTCCGCGCTCGGTGCACAACGCACGTACCGCCTGCAGCCATTCGTTGGTAGCGGGGAGCACCCCACCTTCGCCCTGCACACATTCCACCAGTACGCCAGCAACCGAGCCGTCCACTGCAGCATCGAGCGCCACGGGATCACCGAAGGGAACATGCACAAAACCTTCGGGCATGGGCTGAAACGGCTCGTGCTTGGCGGGCTGGCCAGTCGCTGCAAGTGCTGCAAGTGTGCGCCCGTGGAAACTGCCCAGCATGCTCACCACTTTGTGGCGTCCACGTCCACCGAACTT
>JBEDEI010000066.1:0-3030 GCA_041175765.1 Actinomycetota bacterium
ACCCGGCGCAGGCAGAAGCGTTCGTGGCGCAACGCGCCGACACCAGCATCACCGACCCGCAGTCGTTCGAAGAACAGGCCTTACGCCTGGTCGGCCGGGAGTTGTACGAGGCCTTCTTCGCCGGCTACACGCGCAAACAATGGGGAGTTGACCCCAAGGAACTCCCGGCGAGCATCTTGGCTCGTTTGCCGCTGCGTTTCACCGATGATGATTCCTATTTCAACCATCCGCACCAGGGCATTCCCGAGCATGGGTACACACCCATCGTGGAGGCGATCCTCGACCATCCGCGCATCACCGTGCATCTCTCCACACGATGCTCGCGTGCGCAACTGCGCGAGTTCGATCATGCATTCTGGACCGGGCCGATTGATGCGTACTTCGACTTCGAGCATGGTCGTCTTGCCTATCGCACGCTCGATTTCGTGCCGGAGGTGGTCGACGGTGACTATCAAGGCTGCCCCGTGGTCAACTATTGCGATGCGGATGTGCCCTACACCCGTATCACCGAACACAAGCATTTTGCGCCGTGGGAGAGCCACGCGCAGTCGGTGACGTACCGCGAGTTCAGCCGGCTCTGTGGCGACAACGACACTCCCTACTATCCGGTGCGGTTGGTGAAGGAAAAGGCACAGTTGCTGGAGTACGTGCAGTTGGCACGGGCAGAAACCGGTGTCACTTTCCTTGGTCGCCTCGGCACCTACCGTTACTTGGACATGGATGTCACGATTCACGAAGCGTTGAAGACGGCAAGTGTCGTTCAGGACGCGATTTCTTCCGGACAGCCCATACCTGCATTCGTGGTGGACCCACTTGGCTGAGTCGTACCAATGAAGCATTTGCTGCAGCGTTCGTTGCTGCCCGTAGCCGCCTTCGCCGAGCCATTGTTGTATGCGCGCGAATCCGGCGCCGTTACCCGTGGCGATGGTGTTGCGCATCTCTCCGCTGGGAGCGTGCTGTCTTTTGACACCTCGTTTGGTGTGTTCCACGCCGGGCGTTGGCGTCGTATCACTTCCGTCGACCACATTGGTGTGCGAGTCGTGGCACACGGCAGCGGGCGAGCGGAAGTGGTCGCCGTTACTCGTGGGCGAGAAACGGTCGTAGTTGCAACTGAGTTGTCCACCGACGCGAGTGCACCGACAGTGGACATCCCGCTTGGATCGTTGCGCAACGCCAGCTGGGGTGTGCTCTATGTGCGAATAGTCGCAACCGGGGCGTGCGAAGTGCGGCTTATTGAGTGGCGTACGAGCGCGTTGCCCACGCATGATGTACGGCTGAACCTGTCGATCACCACTTTCAATCGGCAGGCCTACGTGGTGCCGACGGTCAAGAAAGTGCTGTCACTGATTCGCGGCATGGACGAACTGCGCGGGCGAGTGCGGGTGCTCGTGGTGGACAACGCCAACAACGTAAGTTTCGATGAGCCGCCCAGCGATGATCTGGCCGTGGTGCCGAACCGCAACTTGGGCGGCGCCGGTGGGTTTGCACGCGGGCTGATGTGGTTGCGAGCCCAGGGCTGGGCCACCCATGTGTTGTTCATGGACGACGATATTCACTTGGAGAGTGAGTCGCTCGTACGAACGGTGGCACTGTTTGCCTATGCGCAGAACCAATCGCTGTGTGTGCACGGGGCAATGATCAGCGAAGAGCGTCAGTGGATGCAGTTCGAGGCTGGCAGCAAGTATCTGTGGCGTTCGCTGTATCCACTGCGCGCACTCGGCCAAGAAGACGACTTGCGCGAACGGCGACTCGCGGTACGCGACGCCAAGGAGAAGCGCTTTGCGTATTCCGCATGGTGGTACACGGCATTTCCGATTGGTATTACGAGCGACAATCCGTTGCCTGTATTCGTACGGGGTGATGATGTGGCATTCGGTTTGATGCACACCGGCCGTCATACGGTGACGCTGAATGGGGTGGCGGTGTGGCATGCCGACTTCCACTTGAAGAACAATCCGTCGTCGTTGTTCTACGAAATGCGCAACTTTGCCACGATCGACACGTTGGTGTTCGATCGGCACCGTTGGTGGCACCTCGCACGGCGCTTTCTGGCGTTGAGTTTCCGCAGTCTCTTTGGCTTCCGCTATTCCAGTGCGGAATACATGATTCGCGGGATGCGCGCATTTCTGGCCGGGCCACATGCACTTGCGATGGTGGACCACACGGCCTTGCACGACGACCTACGTCAGGTGACCGAGGAAAAACCTGCACCACTGTCGTCGGAACATGCCGCCGTACCGTTGACCACACCGTTGCCGAAGCCGATTCGACTGATCGGCTTCGTGCTGTCCCTGCCGCTACTTGGCGGGTTCTTTTTGCCGCGTGCGCTGCGCACCACGAAATTGCGTACGGCTCCAATCGACTCGCGTGCCGTGGGTCTGGCACTTCGCCACGAGCAGATTTTGTACCGACACGATCGTCTGCCCGAGGGGTTCGTGTGTGTGCGTGATCGGGCACGATTCATGGCGTTGTGGCGAGACGTGTTCAGCGTGCTGTGGGAACTCGCCCGCAACTACGGTCGCCTCAAGCGCGAGTACCACGCTGCATATCCGTCGCTGGTGAGTGATGCTGCTTGGCAGCAGCGTTTTGACGGTGTTAGCGCTGCGCCGAAGCGTTGAGTAGCGCCATCCACGTCGTTCGATCCACGACCCCCGATGGCTTCAGCCCAACCGACTTTTGGAAACGCGACACGGTCTTTGCCGTTCCACTGCCGTAGACACCGTCGGCACGAATCTTCAACTTGAGCACGTTCGCCAGTGCCTTTTGTATCGACACCACCGACGACTGACGAGCACCACGGCCGAGCGTGAACGTGGTGTGGTCGATGCCCAGCGCGACGATTACTTGTTCGTCGGCAATACCGTCGACGGGTAGGCCGGCAGTCTCTTCGAATTTCCGGATTGCTGCGACCGTACCTTTGCCCAGCACACCATCAGTGGCGATGCGTTGTTTCTTTTTCAAGCCCAAGGCGACATTGAGTGCGGTTTGTAGCGCTTTCACCGGCTCGCCACGCTCGCCACCGACCATGGG
>JBEDEI010000067.1:0-17672 GCA_041175765.1 Actinomycetota bacterium
AACCCGTGCCGCCACCTTGAAAGGGTGGTGTCCTAGGCCTCTAGACGATGGGGGCAAGGATTTTGAATTCGTTGGAAGAGCATCTGAAATCTACCAGCACCTGACGGCGGTTACTCCAGGCACCCTAGGTCTTGGTTTGTCTAACGCAATTGGTCAAGTGCAGTGTGCAGGAGCCAACCGAGATAGTTGTAGACATCTCGCTGCGGTGTCACCTCAGGGTAATCTTCGGTGTCGTCGTAGTCGTCTTCACTGATGTCGAGAACGGTTCCCAGCACGAGCCGCAGACCATTGATGGCGCGCATGAATCGCTCGAGTTCGTCACGGGTGAATACACGTTGGGGCGTGAGCAAGACCACCGCGTCATCAATGGCCGACAGATGCGCATCAGCAATGTCGCTATGGGTAAGGCGTCGATACTCGTCATTGTGCTGTTCGTCGTTGTGATATGCGGTGGGGAAGAGACGTTTCATATGTGGTGCCATATCGCTTGGCGTGGCCGCCTTCGCTTGTTCGAGTTCACTGCGCAACTCGCCAAGCAAGTGCACCACGACTTCTCGGGAGTTGTCATCGAGGGTCAGTCGAAAACCATCACCCGTTCGCTCGAAGCTCATGTGTCGAAACTCCTGCTGTGATGCTTCAACTTGTGGCGCTCATGCATGGTCTCGTTGCATGGTGGCCCACAGGCCATGCTCGTGAAGCCGTTGCACGTCCACTTCGGCGCGCTCACGGGTGCCGCTGGAGACCACCGCCCGGCCTTTTTCATGAACATCCATCATCAACTCGGTGGCTTTTTCCACGCTGTAGCCGAACAATTTTTGGAACACCCAGGTCACATATGCCATCAAGTTGATGGGGTCATTCCACACGATGACCACCCATGGCCGATCGGTATCAACAGCGCTGCCACGTTCGACGTCGGTGACCGTTGACATGTATCCATTGTGCCGACAGAGTCGCGTGCCCGTGTTCGGCTCGTAGCCTTCGTGCGCGTGGTGCTTGGTCGTCCGCTCGTTCCGTCTCGACTGAGCAAGGCGTTTTCGCACGTTGGCTCCCGTCCGTCACGCACGCTGTTCGGCGCCTATGTTGCGTTGACCAAACCACGCATCATCGAATTGCTCCTCATCACCACGGTGCCGGCAATGGTGCTTGCTCAAGGTGGTTGGCCAGACACCTGGCTCGTGGTGTGGACCGTCATCGGTGGCACGCTTGCCGCCGGTGGTGCCAACGCAATCAACATGTATGTCGATCGCGACATCGACCAACTGATGGAGCGCACGCGTAATCGCCCGTTGGTGACGGGGCGTATTGCTCCGCGTAACGCGTTGGTGTTTGCGATTGGTCTCGAGATTGCAGCATTCATCGTGCTCGCTGTGTCGTCTCACGTTTTGGCTGGCGTTCTGGCCATTGGAGCCACGCTGTTCTATGTCTTTGTATATACGTTGTGGCTAAAGCGCACCTCACGACAAAATATTGTGATCGGTGGCGCAGCCGGTGCAGCCCCTGTTCTTGTTGGTTGGGCCGCGGTCACCAATTCGTTGTCGTGGTCAGCCGTGGTCTTGTTCGTGGTGATTTTTTTGTGGACGCCACCACACTTTTGGGCGTTGGCAATCCGTCACTCCGATGAATACCGCGCAGCCGCGGTACCGATGTTGCCTGTGGTGGCCACACCCGCGCGCACGGTGCGCACGATGGGTTGGTACACCATCGCTGTGACGCTGGCGTCGTTCGTCCTCACCCCCTTAAACGACATGGGTGTGATTTACAGCGCAACAGCAGTTGTGCTCGGAGCGATATTCGTGGTCATGACCTTCGGACTCGGCAAGGCGCCAACTGCGGCAGCGGCGATGAAAGTGTTCACGTTTTCCATCTCGTACCTCACCGTGCTCTTCGCAGCGGCGATGATTGACGTGCTCGTGCGATAGTTCGTTTTTTCGGAGCGATTGCGCCGTGCGAGACATCAGCCCAAACCCGTGAACTGAGTAGCCTTGCCACGTGGTGATGACGGCTACCGAGACGCAAATGACGACCACCACCAGCCCCGAGATGGCGCGACCCCTGCGTGCCATTGGCCGTTGGTTGACTGCCGTTGATCACGTGCGTCTTGGTGCCTCAATGGCGTTGAGCTCGGCACTCTGGCTGGCGATTGCCGGCGTTGTGGGCGCGATCTTGGGTGTCGAGCGGGCAGACGTGTCGGGAGCAGTCATCGACGCTGGTGCCTTGACGCAATTGTTCTCACTTCATCAATTCGCACTGGTCTTTGGTGTCGCCGCGCCATTGACGCTCGGTCTGTCGGTGTGGATGTTGCCGGCACAATTGCATGCTTCGAACATCTCGCTGCCACGCCTTGCATCATTCGGTTGGTGGGCGTGGCTTGCAGGCAGCATCACCGTCTTGGTGTCGTATCTGGCCAATGGTGGCCCGGGTGGTGGCGCGGAGCGTTTTGTGGAGTTGTATTTGTTGGGGCTTGGGCTCGTACTCGTTGGGTTGGCAGTCGAGGCAGTGGCAGTAGCGACCACCGTATTGACACGCCGTAATGGGCAACGCCTCTCTGACATACCGGTGGGTGCCTTTGCGGCCCTGATTGGTGCACTCGGTGTTGCACTCACCACACCGGTAGCACTTGGCACAGTCACGTACTTGTGGGTCGATTATGTCAATGCACGTGTTGCATTCGGTGGTGCTGATTTCATGGACAACTGGTTGGGTTGGGTCATGCGCGAACCACAAACCTTGCTGTACGTCGTGCCTGCCCTCGGGGTTCTGGCGGATGCTGCGGTGCGTACCGCAAAGGGTCGTCAGCCGATGCGTGGTGTAGTGCTCGTTGGCGTCGGCATCGCGGCAACGGTTGTCTTGAGTTCGGTTACTCAGCAGGCCCATGTGTTCGAGGTCGGCACATCGCCCGCAGAGTCACTGCAGTCGCTGGTGCCGTTTGCTTTGTTCAACGCAGTTCCGTTGCTGGCACCACTGGTGGTGATCTTGCTGTCGCTGCTGGCGCTGAAGGCGGGTAAGCCAGCGCTGTCAGGAGCTTTTGTGGCGTCGTTCCTCGGCGTTGGGATGATCTTCACCGGTCTCGTCGGTTCAGCCGCCATGCATATCGATGCTCTGTCACTCGTTGGCACGGTGTTTGCCGAAGCAGCATTGGTGTACGTGGTCTACGGCGCCGTACTTGCAGGTATCGGTGCCGTTGCAATGCACATCGGTACGGCAACTGGTCGCGCACTGCCTGATGTGCCAGTGGTGTTGTTGTCGCTAGTCGGGGTGTTGGCAACGGTGCTTGCGTCATTGCCGCATTACATTGCCGGTTTTCTCGATCAGCCTTCGAAGGCGGCTCAGGGTTATGACGACTCAGGAATCGTTGGGTTGGCCAATATCACAGTTGCGCTTGGTCACCTGCTGATGGTTGTTGTCGTCGTGTTGTTCTTGGGGCTCGTTGCAAAGTCTCGTCGTGGTAATTCCGTTGTTGATCGCTATCAAACTCAGGTGACTGCATGACTGCCCCAGCATTGACCGCCGGCCCGTCACGGCGCACGAGCACCATTTTTGTTGCAACAGCCGTAGCGGCTGGCGGTGTCGCCACATTGATGGGTGGCATGTTGGCGATGTGGTTGAACTTCCGCGCCAATGCACCAACTCGAGTGGCCAGCGATGGCGTATCACTGATCAAGGATTGGCTGAAAAAAGACACAGCAATTCCCGAAGTTGCGGCCAACACCATGATGTTCACGTTCGTCATCGCATGCGTTATGGCGCAGTGGGCGGTGTACTCTGCGCGCCGCGGCGATAAATCGCACACGACTTTGGCTTTGTCCATCACGTTATTCACCGGGTTGGCACTGCTGAATGCACAGATCGCCTTGTGGCTGCAAATGGAAGTGGTACTGCGCAACGACACATACGAAACGATGTTTTACACCATTACCGGAACGATGTTTGCGGTCATTGCCAGTGCCATGGTGTATTCAGTCGTAGCAATGTTCCGGATGTTGGCTGGTCGCACGCAAGATCATGATGTGTTGGCCGGGCACGCGTTGTATTGGTATGTCGTATCGGGTCTGTTCGCGGCGATGTGGTTCGTCGTGTACGTGCAGAAGTAGCACCATGTTCAAAGTCGGCTCCAAACTCTTCCTCGGACTCACCGGTTTTGCTGCGTTCAATTTGGTTGCATACATCGTGTTTGTGGAGCGTCTGGCCCTCGGTGGTGTGGCGCTGAGCGCGGTATTCGCTGTGTTCATGGGGCTGAGCGCAGTCGTTCTCATGACGAACGAAGGCGATAGCGAGGTACAACCGCGTGACGCAGCGCTGCTCGGTGCTTCAATGTGGCCTCTCGTCACTGTTGTGGGCATCGTGCTGTTGATGCTGGGTCTCATCGTGGCGCAGATCTATTTCATCTTCGGAATCGTTGTGGTGCTGGCGGCATTGACCGAGTGGCTCGTGCAGTCATGGAGCGAGTCGGCATCGGACGACGTTGCCCACAACGAGACGGCGCGCCGTCGACTGCTGCATCCCATTGAGTTTCCCGTTCTTGCATCTCTCGGACTCGGAGTCATCATTTTTTCGTTCTCCCGAGTCATGTTGGCGATCTCCAAGAGTGCAGGTGCCGTGGTGTTCATGGTGGTGGCAACGCTGGTGTTGATGGCCGGCACATGGTTTGCGCTGCGTCCCGCATTGAAGCCTGCATTAGTGAGTGGCATCTGTGTGATTGGTGCAGTGGGCATCATTGCTGGTGGCATCGGTGGTACAGGCGCGGGCTTGCGCACTGACCTTGCCGAAGCTGCGGCGGAAGGCCATTACACCCACCGCGAGTGTGGTGAAGAGAAGTCGAAGTATTTCGATAAAAAAGCCATGAAGACCTTGTCATTGCGCAGCAACGTGGCAGCGATCATCGAGTTGCGTGACGGCAAACTCTCGGCGGTCATCAATGGTTTTGCAACACCACAGAGCTCCATCACGGCTGCCCGTGGCAACCCCGTCACATTCGTCTTCCGCAACTTTGATGCCAAAGAGCGCCGCATGGTGGCCTCACTCGGCGATGCAATGCCGGCTGGTGCGGCAGAAGCCAGCAGCGACAAACACGCTGACGGCAACGAAACCTGCACCCAGCTCATTCCCCAGGGGGCCGAGCAAGGCTTGACCATCACCTACAACAAACCCTCAATTGCCCAAGACAAGCCGTTGACCCTGACCGTGCCGGGCGTCGACGGGCAATCCATTGAAGTGGTCGTGCCGTGATTCACCTTGGCTCGTCTGCTCGCCGCATGGCCAGTCGCCTTAGCGTCACACAGGTGAAGGCGCGTCAGGTTTTGCAGCGATCACTGCTCGCCATTGGATCCTTGGCAGTGCTCGGTTCGTGTGCAACGAACGCACCGCAAGACACCTGGCAGCCCAAGGGTCCCAACGCCAAGATGATCGATGATTTGCAGCAGCCTGTCTTTGCGGTTGCTGGCATCATCGGAATCATTGTTTCGGCGGTGGTTGCATATGCAATTTGGCGTTACAAGGATCGCGGACAGCCGATTCCGGAACAAACCCATGGCAAACCGGCACTCGAAATCACGCTTACCGTCATCCCCGCCCTGATTTTGGCGGTGGTCGGGGTATTCACTTTCCGAGTCATCTTTGACTTGGCTCGCACCGACGATACGCAGCTCGTCATCAATGTGACTGGCCAACAGTGGTGGTGGGAGTACGACTACCCGGTGCAAAACGAATGGGGCATTACTCAGCCGATCATCTCCTCGGGTCAGTTGGTGATACCGGCAGGTGTCAAGGTGTTGTTGCGCGAGACGAGTCGCGACGTCATCCACTCGTACTGGATTCCTGCACTGAATGGCAAGCGCGATGCCGTCCCGGGTCGTGTGCACACACTGCGACTCGAGGCCGACCAGCCAGGCATTTATGCCGGACAATGCACGGAGTTCTGTGGTTTGTCGCACGCCAATATGAGGATGGAAGCAGTGGCACTGTCGCCGGCAGATTTTGCGACGTGGGTGGCGAATCAGCAAGCCACATATCAGGCACCAGCGGCAGATTCACTCGCCAAGCAGGGCGAAGAGGTGTTCTTGAACCAGTGTGTACGTTGCCATCAAGTGAATGGCCTGAAGCGCGCAGACGGCACGTTGGCGATTGCCGCTCCAGACGAGAATGTGTGGTCGGGTGCGGCACCAAACCTCACCAAGTTCATGACGCGCAATACGTTTGCCGGAGCGATGTTTGATCTTCTCCGCGATGCTTGTCGGGACGACGTTTGGAAAGCCGACAGTGCAGAGTTCGGCACCAAGTATCTGGCTGGCGTTGATGAATCGTGTCTCAATGTCAGCGATCTGCGCGCATGGTTGCGCAATGCCCCTGAAGTGAAACCGATGTACGCAAACCCTGCACTACTCGCCGACACCAATGGCAAGTATCGCGGAATGCCGAACCTCGGATTGAGCGAATCCGATATTGACAAGCTTGTTGCATATCTACTCACGCTGAAATAGGAGACGACCATGGCCATCATCGAACGCCCGGCACCAGGCACAACCGTGCCCGCTTTGATTCCAGCAGCACCAGCAATCACTCCTACACGCACCTTCGGAGCACTGCGCCGACCAGTCGCCACCAAGGGTTGGAAGTCGTGGCTCTTCACGGTTGACCACAAGAAGCTCGGTCTCATGTACGGCGCGACTGCCCTGTTTTTCTTCATCGTTGGTGGATTGGAAGCAGTCCTCATTCGATTCCAGTTGGCGGCCCCCGAAGGCAAGGTGCTGAACGCGGATTTATACAACCAAATGTTCACCATGCATGCCACCACGATGGTGTTTTTGTTCGTCATGCCGATGGCTGCAGGTTTTGCGAACTACTTCATCCCCTTGCAGATCGGTGCCCGCGACGTTGCCTTCCCGCGCATCAATGCGTTTGGTTTTTGGTGTTTGTTGGCCGGTGGCATCGTGGTGAATCTTTCTTGGTTCCTCGGTGGCGCTGCAGATGGCGGCTGGTTCATGTACGCCCCGAACTCTGGTCCAGTTTTCTCACCCAGCAACGGCGTTGACTTCTGGGCTTTCGGCCTACAAATCGCCGGTATCGCGTCATTGACAGGTGCCATCAACTTGATAGTCACCGTGCTGAACATGCGCGCACCGGGTATGACACTCATGAAGATGCCGATCTTCACCTGGATGATGACCGTCGTGCAGTTCCTCCTGCTGTTTGCTGTACCCGTTATCACCGTGGCGTTGTTCTTGCTGAGCTTCCAACGAAGTTTCGGAGCACAATTCTTTGACGTTGCAGCTGGTGCTGACCCGCTGTTGTGGCAGCACTTGTTCTGGATCTTTGGCCACCCCGAGGTGTACATCTTGGTGTTGCCATCATTCGGCATCATCTCGGAAGTGCTCCCGGTCTTTAGCCGCAAGCCATTGTTCGGCTATCCGTTCGTGGTGTTTTCGGGTGCTGCAATCGGCTTCGTGGGTTGGGGTGTGTGGGCGCACCACATGTTTGCCTCCGGTCTCGGCCCAGTTTCTGTAGCGGTGTTTTCCTTGGCGACCATGGCCATCGCCGTGCCCACGGGTGTGAAAATCATCAACTGGACACTCACTATGTGGGGTGGCAAGTTGGTGTTCACGACCGCAATGAAATTTGCCGTGGGTCTCATCGTGCTGTTCACCATTGGCGGATTGTCGGGCGTAACCCACTCGGTGGCACCGAGCGATACACAACAAACTGATACCTATTACATCGTTGCGCACTTTCACTACGTGCTCTTTGGTGGGGCAATCTTCGGTTTGTTCTCGGGCTTCTATTACTGGTGGCCGAAGATGTTCGGCAAGCTGTTGAATGAGCAGCTCGGCTCATGGAACTTCTGGCTCATGGTCATCGGCATGAACATGACGTTCGGACCCATGCACATTCTTGGCTTGCAAGGCCAACCACGTCGTATGTACCAGTGGACCGAGGCTCGTGCCGGAGAAGGCTTCTTTAACCTCGCCTTCTGGAACCTCGTGGCCTCGATTGGTTCGGTCATCTTGACACTCGGTATTTTGTTATTCCTCATCAACATCGTGGTGACCGCACGCAGCAAGGTGCGTGCGCCACTCGACCCATGGAACGCACGCAGCCTGGAGTGGATGACCTCCAACCCACCCAAAGAGCACAATTTCGACTCCATTCCACATGTACATCATCTGGATGAGTTCTTTCATCGTAAGTATGAAGAAGATTCAGCCACGCACACGATGCGCGAAGTCGCCACTGCCGAACAAGTACTCGCCGAACTCGAGCGCAACGCCGATGAACACATCCACATGCCATCACCTTCGTATTGGCCGCTGGTACTTGCAGTCGGCTTACCGGTCGTATCACTCGGGGTGATTTATTCGATTCCCGTTGCGATTGTCGGTGGAGTCATCATCCTGTACGCAATGTACGGCTGGGCGCTCGAGCCATCGGTGGCAGCAGAGAGCGACTTTGATGAGCCTTCATCCAATGGCCACAATGGTCACGCAGTGGGAACTTCCCATGGCTGAGACCGCCACCCACGACACCCACGCCACCAGCACCGGACTGTCCAACGTGAAGTTGGGAATGTGGCTGTTTCTTGGTTCGGAGTGTTTACTCTTTGGTGGACTCATCTCTACCTACATGCTGTATCGCGGTCGGGTGTCCGACGGTCCGACACCAGAGCAGATCTATGACATTCCGTTCACCTCAGTGAGCAGCTTCGTGCTCTTGATGAGTTCGCTCACCATGGTGTTGGCAGTTGCCGCAGCACACAAAAGAGATGACCGTGGCACCAATCTCTGGCTCACCATTACTGCGTTGCTCGGTGCCACATTCGTCGGTGGACAGGTGTACGAGTTCACTGCGTTCTACAACGAAGGCCTAGGTTTCACTACCAGTTTGTTCGGTTCGAGCTTCTATACCTTGACTGGCTTTCACGGTGTGCACGTCACCGTTGGCATCATCATGTTGCTGGCGATGGTGGCAATCAACAAGCGCAGTCGTGTGCCTGGCAGCAAGTCAGAGACCGTGGAGATGATTGGTCTGTATTGGCACTTCGTGGACATTGTCTGGATCATCATTTTCACGCTCGTCTATCTGATTCCGGTGTGACCACATGACCACGCAAACTGCTCCCGACACACACCACAACGAAGTGGAACACAGCGAAGCCGAGCATGGCATGTCAACGCGTGGCTACATCACCATCGCCCTGATTTTGGCGGCCATCACCGCCCTTGAAGTTTCGACGTACTACGTGGACTTCGGGCCGTTGTTCTTGCCATCGCTACTCATCATGATGGTGATCAAGTTCATCATGGTCGTGAGCTATTTCATGCATTTGAAATTCGACAACAAGTTGTTCAGTTGGCTCTTTTACACCGGTCTCATCTTGGCCATTGGCGTCTACGCGGCTGCGCTGTCGACCTTCCACTTCTTCTTGCGCTAAGGCTGCTGATGCTCACCACATTGGATATCACCGTCGCCACAGCAACCCTGTCGGAGAGCCCGTGGCGTTTTCAGGCACATCCAGAAGTGTGGTTGCTCACGCTCTTTGTGGTGGGTGCGTGGTTGTATGCGCTGCGTTTCATTGGCCCCTTTACGCCCGAGGTACGTGGTGGGGAACCATTGGTGACGCGGCGGCAGGCGTGGCTGATGGCGGCGTCGGTGACGATGCTGTGGTTGGCAAGTGACTGGCCAATCCATGACATCAGCGAGGAATATTTGTATTCGATGCACATGTTCCAACACATGGCATTGTCGTACTTCTTGCCACCCCTTGCTTTGTTGGCCACTCCCGTGTGGCTGTTTCGTGCAATCCTCGGTTCGCAGCGTGCCGGGCGGGTGATTCGTTGGTTTGCACAGCCAGTGATTGCTGGCGTGTTGTTCAATGTGGTGGTGATGGTGACCCATATACCAGCCATGGTGAACCAAAGTGTGTCGAATCCTGTGTTGCACTACTCGCTTCATGTCAGCCTGGTCGTCACTTCACTGTTGATGTGGATTCCCATCGTGGCCCCAGATCCATCGATGCGCATCGGCTATGGCGGTCGCATGGTGTATCTCTTTCTCATGTCGGTGATACCGACGGTGCCTGCTGCTTGGCTCACATTCGCCGAAGGCGTGGTCTATAAGCATTACGACGTGGCGATTCGTGTGTGGGGTCTTTCGGTGACGACCGATCAACAGATTGCCGGTGCAATCATGAAGACTGGTGGGTCCATCTTCCTGTGGAGCATCATCGTGTATCTGTGGTTCAAGCGTTTCATGGGTGGTTATGGACGTCAACAGAGTTATCGTCGCTCACCGGAGCCGACGCTGACTTATGACGATGTCACCCGCGAGTTTGAGCGTGTGCCGGCGGCACCAGAGCCCACTCGCGAGCCGTAGCAAACCAACCAGCGTTATTGGCTGTCGAATCGGAACAGTCGCGCAGCGACAATCGGCGTGATGATCGCCCAGCCAGCGAGCACGACCCACGGACCACTCACTACGGGTGTTCCTACAAAAACCGTCGCTGATGGGCCACCGAGTGAGGTGTGCATGATTTCGGCCAAGGCACCCGATGGCAGATACCGGGCAACATTGCCCAAAGATTCGGGCAGATCGTCAAGCGGCACGATGATGCCACCGACGGCAAGGAGCACAAGATACAGACCGTTCTGCGCAGCCAGATTGGCTTCTGCCCGCAGTCGTCCCGCCATGCTGAGGCCGATGCCTGCAAACGCAGCAGTACCCAACAACAATGCAGCCATGATCTGCCACCACACCACATTCTTGGGCGACCAACCCATCACCGCGGCAATCACGAGCAAAAGAGACACTTGACCTATCTCCACGGTGGCGACTGCACTGGCCTTTGCCCACACGAGACGCCGTTTGCCGAGTGGTGACACGCCAAGTCGTTTCAGCACGTTGTAAGAACGCTCGAATCCGGTTGCGATTCCCGTACTTACCATCGCTGTGGACATGAGTGACAAGGTAAGTACGGACGACACCAAGCGCTCGAGGTTCATACTGTCGGGAAGCACATCCACACTGCCGAAAAACACCAACACACCAACGGGAATGACGACGACCAGCAACAACTGTTCATAGTTGCGCACCAGCGTGGTGAGCTCCATTTTGATCTGGGCAATGACGAGTTTCATCGGGTCGCCTCACGAAAGATGTCTTCAAGACGCTTCCCGCTGCTGCACAAAGCACTCATTGACTCGTTCACCACGACTGAACCGCGGTGCAACACCACGGCACGTTGGGCAACCCGCTGGGCTTCATCCAAGTCGTGAGTAGCCAGCATCACACAGCAGCCCTTTGCCACCAGCGACGCCATGATCTCACGAATCATCTCGCGACCATCCAAATCCACACCCGCAGTTGGTTCGTCAAGAAATGCAATATCCGGATCAGCAGCAAGTGCCAGCGCCAACGAGAAACGTTGGCGCTCGCCCCCCGACAATCGTCGCCAGGTGGAATGCTTTCGGTGGGCGAGACCGACACGAGTGATGATCTCTTCGGCGTTCATGTCACGCTGGTGTAGCGCACAATAATGACGCACGAGGGTGCCAATCCGTGCATTTGGGGCGATACCGCCATCTTGCAGCATCACGCCCATGCGAGCACGCAGAGCACTCGGCGCATCACTGATGTCGTGACCAAAGATGCGCACAGTGCCCGAGGTCGGTGTTCGCACACCTTCGCAGGCCTCCAGGGTGGAGGTTTTGCCCGCACCGTTGCGGCCGAGCAGTGCGGTGATTTCACCACGACGAGCAACAAAAGAGATGGAGTTCACGGCGGTGACATCGCCATAGCGAACGGTGAGGCCGTCAACTTCCAGTGCAACATCCTTGGGCACGTGACTCACCCTGAACACAGTAGACATCAAACAATGTGTCTGCACTGCAGGACTAGCCTTACCTGGCGTGATTGATGTCAGGTTGCTAAGGACGCAACCTGATGTAGTGCGTTCAGCGTTGGAGCGCCGCGCCAAACCCGAGATCGTGGAGCAGTTGGATCATGCCATCCGACTGGATGTTCGACTTCGCGACATCGTTACGGAGAGGGATGCAGCACGCGCCCGTATCAACGAGTTGTCGCAACAAGTGGGGGCACTGCGTCGGGAGAAAAAAGACGCCGAGACGCTGATGGTAGAAAGCCGCACCTTAGGCGAACAAGAAAAGGCACTGGCCGATGAATCCGTTCAAATAGAAGCCGCACTGCGTGATCTTCTGCTTCGTATCCCGAACATCCCACATTCGGATGCGGTTTCAGGTACGAGCAGTCAAGACAACAGGGTGGTGACCGGCCCGCTCCAGATGCCCGCAACGTTCGCCGACCATCAGCGAGTTCCACATTGGGAAACCGGATCGGCTCTGGGCATTTTGGATGCCGAGCGTGCAGTGAAGATTTCTGGCGCCATGTTCACCATGCAGCGTGGTCTTGGTGCCACGTTGGCGCGTGCGTTGTGCCAGTTTGCGTTGGATCGTCATGCCGATGCATACGAAGAGATTCGACCTCCCTCACTCGTCACTACGGCAACGTTGACGGCGACAGGGCAGTTGCCGAAGTTCGCCGATGATGCCTATCGCATGGCCACTGATGATCTGTGGTGCATTCCCACCGCCGAAGCACCGTTGACCTCATTGCATGCAGGTGAGATCCTGGATGAAGCGATGCTGCCGCTGCGCTACATGGCGTTTTCCCCATGTTTCCGTCGTGAGGCGGGTTCGGCTGGGCGTGATACTCGTGGCATGTTGCGCAGTCACGAATTCGACAAAGTGGAGATTCTGGCGGTGACCACACCCGAAGATGCGCCCCGCATGTTGGAGGAGTTCATCGAACGCGTCACGGGAACGATTGCGGCTTTGGGAATGCCTTATCGAGTTCTGGAAATTTGCACGGGAGATTTGGGTCAAAGCCATTACCGGAGTTTTGACGTGGAAATCTATGCACCGGGATGTGACCAGTGGTTGGAAGTAAGTTCCATTTCGTGGTTTAGTGATTACCAAGCTCGCCGTGGAGACATTCGCCTGCGGCGCGAAGGCAAGAAGGGTACGGAATTTGCACACACACTGAATGCTTCAGCGTTGGCGGTGCCACGGGTATGGGCAGCAATTCTGGAAAACTTCCGCCAACCTGACGGATCGGTCACGATTCCACCAGTGCTGCATCCGTACATGCGCGGTGCCACCGTGATTGCGGCGCGATGACGCTGCGCGATCGTCGCGTGCAATACGAAACTGCAGGGCTGGATCGTGCCGACCTGCATGCTGATCCCGTTGACCAATTTTCCCAATGGTATGAAGATGCCGTTACGGCGGCGGTTGCCGAACCGAATGCCTTCACCTTGTCCACCGTGGATCACCTCGGTATCCCGAATGCTCGAGTCGTGCTGGCCCGAGGCGTTGATGTACGGGGCATTACGTTCTTCACGAACTACACCGGGACAAAGAGCCGGGAACTTGCCGCTGGTGCGTGCGCGGCAGGCACATTTGCTTGGCTGGATCTGCATCGACAGGTGCGCGTGCGTGGTGACGTGGTTCGCCTCAGCGATGCCGAAAGCGACGAGTACTTCGCCTCGCGTCCGCGCGAGTCGCAGTTGGGGGCGTGGGCGTCACCCCAATCAGAAGTGATTGCCGACCGTGCGGTGCTGGACGCCCACCTGGCCGACGCACGCTCTCGTTTCGGCGAAGCATCGATTCCACGACCAGCGTTTTGGGGTGGCTGGATGCTCACCCCAACCGAGTGGGAGTTCTGGCAGGGTCGCCCGAGCCGACTCCATGACCGATTCCGCTATGAACGGGTAGGTGAGAGCTGGGTTATTGCGCGTCTGGCGCCGTAGGCCGCGAATCGCCAGTTCCATCGACCTGCGGCCATGTTGTTGCCGCGGTGACCAGACCGTTGATGAGTGCAGCAGTGTGAGGAGTGGGGTGTGCTCCTTCCCAATCCCACCACAAGGGGCTCGTACCGCGCACTCGGGGAGGCAGTTCCAGTTGTACGCCGCCGTTGCGAGCAGCATTCACCGGATTGTTGGGATGTAAACCGCGCAACTCCTTGGGAATGCGTTCGATGTCGTCTTCTACGGTGTAGGCAGGTAGTGCGGCACGCAAACACGGGGCAACATGTGCTGCCAATTCACGATTACTCCCACCCAAAAGCAGCGTCGTAAAAAGACCCCGACGACCATATCCATGCACGGTGATGACCACATCCACATGCGTGAGGAAACTGTTCAGCGCTGCTGATTGCTCGGCAGTGAAACGATGGGATGGCACGTGCTCGCGCATGCCAGCGGGCTGATGCACGCCGTAGTACGAAGCGTTGGCTTGCTCTGCTGCTGAGCGAGCGACGAGATCCGTTCGTTCTTCGAGGGCACCTCCATGAAATGCCATGAAACCGAATCGCCCGCGTAGCTCCAATACCTCTTGCACGCCGGGCTGTTCAAGGAGATACTGCAAGTTCATGATGCATGCCCAGACGTTCGGCGTCGCACGGTTACGGCTATCGCGACAACGATGATTGCGAGTAACAGGGTTGCAACGGGCACTGAACCAATATCGGAGATACGGGCAACGATTCCTGTCTGCCACCTACCGACTGCATCAACGAAGCCGCCGGTGTCGGAGCGTTCCGTGATGGCTATGTGCCAATACCACGTGAGATACACCCCAGTGAACGTCACCAACACACTCGAGAGCCGATCAATCACCTGCATCACTCCACGGCCACTGCGCACGAGTGCGGTCTTTGCAAATGCCAGGGTGATGGTAAGCGCAGTCACGAATATGCCCATGCCAACGCCATACAAGGAAACACTCACCACACCCGAGACGATGCCGTCACGAGCAAAGCTGCCGAGGATGGCGGTGGTCAGCAAACCAATGGTGCAACCGATTGACGCAATGGCGTACACCATTCCAAAGCCCATCATGCTGGTGACACCACCGCGTTGAGAAGCCCCAGATAATGAAGGCACCCATAATCTGGGTCGCCAACCGGCGAACATTCGCACCCCCAGCACGATGAGGGCAATACCAATCACCAGTGCCGCATATTTCGCATTGACCTCGATCCAGTTGGTGAACAGCCGAGAAATGACACCGACGATCAGGAATACGCCAACGAACCCAACCGACACACTTGTTCCAACCTTCAGTGCACGACCAAGACGTGTGCGCAAATCATCGGTCTCGCTCACGCTTACATAGGCAACGAGGTATGTCGGTAACAACACAAACCCACAAGGGTTCACCGCGGCAAGCATTCCCAGGAGCAATGAGTAGGCAAAACTTCCCTCAATGAACGCAGTGGTCATGTGGGGAATGCCTCGGCCAGTGCGGCAGTAAGCATCGCTTGGGTGATCTCACCAGTCAACTGTTTGCGCACCAGACCACCTTCATCCACCAACAATGTGACTGGTGCAGTAGCAATACCGAGTGCACTCGTCAAGCGACCGTCACGATCAAAGTACGTATCAAACGTTGCCCCATACTTTTGCATGAAGTCAGCGGCAACAGCACTGGTATCGCTCAGGTTTACCCCCACGACGCGAAACGCAGACTGCTGTGCAGCAAGGGATACAAGTACGGGAAACTCGCGTCGACAGGGTTCGCAGGTGGAAAACCAAAAATTGATGACCAGTCGTGTTCCACGCCAAGTGTCCGTGGAGGTGATGTTGTCGCTGGTGTCCTGAAGATCCACCACCGGCAACATCTTGCCTTCCGACACTTTGTTCAAGGCAATGCTGCCAACAGTGCCATCCAGGGTGTAAGTGGAGTCCTCGCCACGCGACAGCATCCAACCACCGACCACGGAGACAACAAGAGCGGTGGCCAGTAGAGCAACGAGCAGTTGGCGTCGAGTGCGCACGCAGCGAGGCTACTGACGCACCGCTTGGTCGGTAGCGTCATCGTGATGTCGCATATGCAACATGTGTCAGCACCAGCACCGTACCCGTCGTCTGGGCGCATTTTTACCGCTCAGCGTCGTGTGCGACTCGGCGACGTAACCCCGAAGGGCCGTTTGCGACTTGATGCAACGGCTCGCTACCTGCAAGACATTGCCACAGATGACGCCGTGGATGGTGATTACGACGATCCGCACAGTTGGGTGGTGCGTCGCACGGAAATGTGGGTACAGCAGTTTCCGAAGTATCTCGATGAGCTCGTACTCGAAACCTGGTGTGGTGGTGTTGGTTCACATTGGGCGGAGCGCCGCACGCGCGTAAGCGTGGTGACAGATGGTGCGGCGGTCGTCGCCATGGATGCAGCAGCGCTCTGGGTTCGAGTGGATCTGCAGACATTGAAGCCCGTGGCACTCTCAAACCGCTTTCGAGAAGTCATCGGCGAATCCGCAGCTGGACGCAAGGTATCGGCTCGACTTCTCGTTGGTCGCGAAGTCCCGGGCGATGACACTGCGGCTGAGCACTTCGCTTTTCCCCTTCGATTCAGCGACTTTGATGCCATCGGACATCTGAACAACGCCGTGTATTGGGAGCCACTCGAGGAATATCTCGGGGGCCATCGAGAACGGCGTGCTCCATTGCATGCCGTCGTGGAACATCACCGTTCGGTGGAGCCAGGAGCAGCGTTGACCTTGTCGCTCCATGAGCTCTCGTCACGCACCGTACTGCGCTTGAAAGACGGCAATGAGACCGCAGCACTCATGCAGCTGGTGACCGGCTGATTCGCAATATGACGGGCTGGTTCGCCATACCGAGTCTGGCCACGGCCAGCATCTTCGCCATTGGCTGGTGCGCCGGATGGTGGGGATATGTGCGAACCCGAGTGCTCCCGCGCACATATTCGAATACCAGAAACACCCGAGTGAGCGTGATCATTCCTTGTCGCAACGAAGCCGAGCATCTTGCGGAGCTCTTGCCACAACTATTTGCACTTCTTGACGCGCAAGACCAGGTGATTGTGGTTGACGATGAGTCAACGGACGACACTGCACATATCGCAGCGCGATGTGGCGCCACCGTAGTAACGAGTGGTGTACTCCCGGTGGGTTGGGCTGGCAAGCCATTTGCATGTTGGCAGGGTGTGCAACAGGCCAATCATGACACGCTGGTGTTTCTCGATGCCGACGTTCGACTGGGCGGCACCGCACTGAATGATGTACTCGACGCGTTGGTAGCACATCCCGATGCACTAGTGAGTGTGATGCCATGGCACCGCACGGGCGCACAACGTGAGCGCTTCAGCATGCTCTTCAACGCCATATCTTCGATGGTGGCATCAACTCAACGCCGACACCATCGTCGTGTGGCGTACGGGCCGTTCATGGTCGCCAGCAAAGACACCTATCTCGGTAGTGGTGGGCACGCGCATCCCTTGGTGCGCTCGGCGGTTGTGGAAGATCTTGCCCTTGCACGGGTGATGCCCCATGCCGTGCCGTTCGTCGGACGACAAGGGCAGGTGGAATACCGCATGTACCCCTTGGGCTTTGGTCAACTTCTCGAAGGTTGGACGAAAAACACCGCGCTTGGCGCCGCAGCCGTCCCGCGTGGTGCGAGTGCACTCATTGTCTTGTGGATGTTTTCCCTGTGTGGTGGCGCAGCGACGTCAGCGTGGTGCTTTGTACTTTCTGCCCTTCAGGTGTACGTGGTTGTGCGACGGCTGGGCAACTTTGGCGTCCTCAGCGCTGCGTTGTATCCACTGCATGCAGTGCTGTTCGTCGGTGTTGCAGTGCGCAGC
>JBEDEI010000068.1:0-4071 GCA_041175765.1 Actinomycetota bacterium
GAGTTGGGGGGCGGCCGCAACGGCGTCGGCAAATTTCTGCGAGAACTCGCCGAAGACGAGGTGCTGGCTGCGTTGTTCGAAGAGCCCGAACGTGGCAACATCCCAGAATACGGTTGAGCCACCATTGCCCAGTACAACTTCCCATCCGTCGGGAAGTGAAAACAGCTCACGCAAGCCGGCACGAACGGATCCAACGAGGCGCTTCACGGGTGCTTGGCGATGTGACGTACCCATCAGCTTGCGACCCGCGACGTTGAAGGCATCGAGTTGTGCATCGCGCACTTTCGACGGTCCACAGCCAAAACGACCATCGGATGGCAAAAGATGCGCAGGGATTGCAAACGGTGTAGTCGGCTGCTTCGTCACCGTCTTAGCATGGCAGGGATGTCTGCGAATCCAACGCCCTCTAGCAAAAAGTCAAGAGTCTCGGCTCGGCTCGCCGCAATCGCCGAGTCAGCCACGTTGGCCGTCGATGCGAAAGCCAAGGCACTGCAAGCCAAGGGCGAACTGGTCATCGGTTTTGGCGCCGGCGAGCCGGACTTTGCCACCCCCGACCACATTGTCGAGGCTGCAGTTGCTGCAGCCCGTGATCCGAAGGCACATCGCTATACACCAGCCGCAGGGTTGCCCGCTTTGCGTGAGGCAATCGCGGCCAAAACCAAGCGCGACAGTGGCTTTACGTGCTCTGCATCCCAAGTGTTGGTCACCGTGGGTGGCAAGTATGCAGTCTTCGTTGCCTTCGCCGCACTGTGCGATCCGGGTGATGAAGTCATCTGCCCGGCCCCGTACTGGACCACCTACCCCGAGGCGATTGCACTGGCTGGTGGAGTACCGAAAATCATCGATACGACCGAAGAGACCGAATTCAAGGTGACGGTCGAACAACTAGAACGAGCAAAGACTTCACGCACCAAAGTGCTGCTCTTTGTGTCGCCAGACAACCCGAGTGGTGCGGTGTATTCGCGGGAAGAAACGATTGCCATTGGTAAATGGGCTGCTGCCAACGATGTCTGGGTGGTAACCGACGAAATTTACGAACATCTCACCTTCGGTGGCCATGAGTTTCATTCGATGCCGACACTCGTCCCTGAGATTGCAGACCGCTGTGTCATCGTCAACGGCGTAGCAAAGACGTATGCCATGACGGGTTGGCGCGTGGGTTGGATGATCGGGCCGCCCGATGTGATGAAGGCAGCCATCAACTTCCAAAGTCACACCACTTCAAACGTTTCCAACGTTGCACAATATGCAGCACTCGCTGCGGTGAGTGGCGGTCTCGACGATGTGGCGCGAATGCGCGCAGCGTTTGATCGTCGCGGCACCTTGATGCATCAACTATTGACCGCAATCCCTGGTGTGACGTGCATGAAACCACAAGGTGCTTTCTATTGTTTCCCCAACTTCAGTGGGCTTCTCAATCGGGAGATTGCAGGTGTCACGGCAATGAACACCATGCAACTAGCCGATCTGGTTCTGGAGAAAGCCAAAGTTGCTTTTGTTCCTGGTGAGGCTTTCGGCGCCCCGCGTTACGCCCGATTCTCCTTTGCGCTCGGTGATGACGATTTGCGCGAGGGCATCGCGCGAATCGCATCCATCGTGTAACGGAGTAGCAGTGGACGAAGCACTGCGGCGTGCCCTCGATGCCCAAGTGGCTGGCTGCGCACAGGCCCATCAAAAACTGTTGGCAGATCTCGACCAGGTCGACGATGTTGCCTGCCGCGCACCGTCGTTGCTGGTGGGCTGGACGCGTGGACACGTTCTCAACCATCTGGCCCGAAATGCAGAAAGTCATGTGCGGATGTTCGTTGCTGCAACCTCAGGCAACGAAGTTGAGCAATACGAAGGTGGCTCAACTGCCCGTAATGCCGCGATTGAATCTGGTGCACAGCGAAGCGCCAAGGAATTGGTGGCGGATGTGCGCAGCAGCATCTATGCACTCGAGGCTGCATGGGCATCAGCAACGGAGGGCACCTGGTCGGGGCACGGCATCAAGTCGCATTCGGGTGGTGCTCGTGTTGCCATTACGGAGCTGGTGCTGATGCGCTGGTGCGAGGTCGAAGTGCACCACTCGGATCTCGACATCGGGTTTGATTATCACGATTGGACACCACTCTTCGTGCGTTACGATCTTGATCGACAGATCATGGCGTGGAGGGCGCGCAAGCCGATGGGTCTCACTACTTTGCCGGAAGTCGTGCAGCGTCGCACACCACATGAACGCTTGGCATGGCTTTACAACCGAATCTCTATCGACGGTGTGCAAGCACCCGACCCGTATTAGAAATCATGTGTCGGACCACTATCGTGCGCACAGTAACCACCATGCTCGTTATCGCAGTACTCACTGCTTGCGGCAGTAGCTCTGCCGGACCAAAAGATGGAGTACACAGCCACGGAGGCAAAGATGCGTTTAACGTCTCGCTCGTTGCCGAAGACGTGATAGCCGATGTCACGGTGGATCCAGCACAAGTTGGCGATGTCATGATTCATATGGAGTTTGCGCCACCAGGCGGCAAGCTCCAGCAGGTGCAATCAGTGACAGGCAATCTGGTGCCCGGTGACCCTGCACTTTCGGTGCTGGTGTTGTGGTTTGAAAAGAGTGGGGCGAACCACTTCCACTATGAAGTGAAGGTGCCAACACCCGGTGAATGGACACTGGAGTTGGACGCCGTACTTGCCGATGGCACAGCCGTTTTGTACACCACCAAGGTGACGTTTAGTTCATAGGTGCAACAGCACCAAATGGTGGGGTAGACCCGACGCAGGTTCCGTGAACTGGTCGCCGACCACCATGAAACCACAGCGTTCATAAAAACCAATCGCGGAATCGCGAGCCTTCGCCCAAAGGTAGACGGCGCTCAAGGTCCGCGCATGTGCCAGCCCTGCAGCGATGAGTGCCTGGCCAACACCACTATGTTGCATTTCGTCGAGTACTGCCATACCGCGTAGTTGCACCGCGCTTTTAGCTACATCGTTTGGCCATGAGGCAACCAGCCATGTGGAGGTCGCAACCACGCGATCATCAATCATCGCTCCAATGTGCACGGTGTCGTTGTCGTTGTCGCCGTCATATGTTGCGTTGCGTGAGGGTGTGCCTCGGCGCAATACGTTGAGGCGTACCGTTTTGGCTTGGTCGAGCGTGATGTGACAGACACGAAACGAAGTGGTCGTCACGTAAGCATTCTGGTGGAAAGTGAGGCGAATTCGAGGGAGCGACTGCAGAGTGCGGCTCCTTCTTTGCGATCATGCGTCACGTACAACACCGTGGAACCGATGTCGTCAAAGAGCAAGCGCAAGTCGTGCAACAGGCGGTCGCGCAAGTGGTCGTCGAGCCCGGTGAGTGGTTCGTCGAGTAACACCACTCGCGGTGTTGCGGCCAGGGTACGGGCAAGTGCAACGCGTTTTGCCTCACCACCGGAGAGCGACTGCACTGATCGTTGTGCAAAGCCCGCTAGCCCTACACGCTCCAGCCACTCGTTGGCGGCGTTTCGCCGGATACGAGTGGGTATGCCTTGCACTCGCAAGGCATACGAGACATTGTCTGCGACGTCGAAGTGTGGAAAGAGTTGATCATCCTGAAACACCAGACCGACGTCACGTTGATGAGTGGGGGTATGCGTGATGTCTCGACTGTCTATCTCCACCGTTCCCGAGAGTGTTTGGACGAGGCCGGCAACTGCAAAGAGCAATGTGGTTTTTCCACAGCCACTGGGCCCGTGGAGTGCGACTCTTTCACCCTGCTGAACATGCAGTGTGACATCACGGAAAATGCTCGTTACTCCACGCTGCACAGTGAGATTATTGACGTGCAACACGCTCGGACCTCCCAAGTGCAACTTCCACGACGCAAAGTGCAGCGAAACATGCAAGCACCAGCACCGATGCCAACACGAATGCTTGGGCACGCACAAGATCACCCGTGCGCTCCAGGAGGCGAGCAATCGCAACCGGAAGAGTTTCCGTGTCTTGCCGCGACATTAGTGAGGCAGCGCCAAACTCGCCAAGTGACACGGCAATAATGAGGCCCACCGATGCAACGATTGCCCGGCGCAAGAGACGAAGATCAATGTG
>JBEDEI010000069.1:0-6938 GCA_041175765.1 Actinomycetota bacterium
GGTAAACGGTGCGTGTACCTGCACCGACCGCGGCTGCTTCCCACTCTCTGCAAACATCAGCAAGGAAACCGTTACCTTCCGGCGCATTCTCGTGCAGGGGTTCGTCGCCACGCGGGCCGTAGATGCCGATGGCCGACCCCGACAGGAATACCGACGGGCGCTTTGCTGCACCAGCGATGACCGAGGCCAGCAGTTTGGTGCTCTTCACTCGGCTGTCGAGAATCTCGCGCTTGTACGAATTGGACCAGCGTTTGTCGCCAATGCCGGCCCCCGACAAATGAATCACTGCGTCGGCGCCATCGATGACGCTGCCGTCAATCTCACCGCGAGCCGGGTTCCATGTCGATTCACCTTGTTTGGCTGGGCGACGCACGAGGCGAACTACATCATGACCACGCTCGGTGAGGTGTGGCACGAGTGCTGAACCGATGAGGCCACTGGCCCCTGAAACGACGATGCGCATGTGGTCAGGCTATTGCGAAGTAGCGCTGCGTCATTCGATGACAATGGGGACCGAAGTCACCACAGTGTTCGGACGGAACAGCAGCCGCGCCTTGATTGCAAGTGCCGACTGATTGTGTAGCCACTGCGAACGCAGGCTGGTGACGAACTCCGGGATGATCACCGTGACGATGTCGTCCGGCTGCAAGCCATCGAGGCGCTCGATTTCCTCCAAGACCTTGTCCGTCAAGTTTCTAAAGTCATCGACTGTCGTTTCCAATTCAACGTCGGGGAAGGTTTCTCCCCAGGTGCGGTGAAGTGCGGCACTTTCTTCATCCGATCCCACGATGCTGAGCGCAAGCAGCCGATCCGGCCGCAGACTCTGTGAGTACTTCACGGCGTGATGAACTCCCGCGTTTACAGAGCCGACGAGCACGACGACGAAGTGGGTGCGGAAAGGCGGAAGCTGGGTCTCTGCAACCTGGAGGAATCGTTTTACTCGAACGTAGTGCCGATTGATTCCGGTGAAGAAGAAAATCATCGACGGAATGACGATGGCGGGAATCCACGCACCATCTGTGAATTTCACGACAACTACAGCCATTGCGACAGCGAATGTCGTGAGCGCACCGATACCCGTGAAGAACGCCTTGAGCGGCCATGAAGCTTCTTTCCTCTTGACAAGACGCACGAACATTCCGGTTTGGCTGATGGTGAAGCCGGTGAAGACACCGACGGCGTAGAGCGGAATCAGTGCATTGACGATGCCGCCGAATGCCGCCACGAGTCCAGACGCGGCGATGCCCAGGAAGATGATTCCATTGCTGAATACGAGTCGGTCACCGCGGTTGGCGAATTGTCGAGGCAGGAAGCTGTCTTTGGCGATGACTGAAGACAATCGCGGAAAGTCGGCGTACGCGGTGTTCGCAGCAAGGATGAGAATGCCAAACGTCGCGAATTGCGTGATGAAAAAGAAGATGTTGCGCCCGCCGTACACCTGTTCCGCAAGTTGCGCCAACACCGTGTCTTTGATTCCGCCCTCGTGATCCTTGAGCGGCTCGAGATGTTTGGCCAAGAGACTCAATCCGAAAAATGAGGATCCGAGAATCACGGCCATCATCATCAAGGTGCGCGAAGCATTTTTTGCCTCGGGCTTTTCAAAGGCAGGAACACCGTCAGCCACTGCTTCAATTCCTGTGAGCGCTACGGCACCAGAGGAAAACGCTTTCAAAAAGTAGAAAATAGTGAGGGCCTTTTGCCCTTCGAGTAACTCGCGCTCAACTTCACCCGTGTGTGCAATCGGGCCGAGATCCTGAAAGTAGACACGATAGAGCCCGACCAGAATCAGCGCCGCAAGACTGACGATGTACAGGTACGTCGGAGGCGCAAAGAGCGCTCCTGATTCTTTGACACCTCGCAGATTGGCAAGTGTGATGAGCGCAATAAAGATGATGCACAACCACACGCGGTACGGTGCCAAGCCGTTGAAGGCAGAGATGATTGCTGCAACACCGCCTGCAACCGATACCGCGACGGTCAGGATGTAGTCCACCAACATTGATGCACCCGAGACCAATGACGGATACTTGCCAAGGTTGTCCTTTGCGACGATGTAGCTACCACCACCCAGCGGATACGCGTGGATGGTTTGGCGATAACTGTTGACCACGATGGCCAGCAGGATGATGACCATGATGGAAATTGGAACGAGGTTGTCGAATGCGGTCATTCCCACTGCAGCCATCGTGAGGAAGACAATGAGTATTTCTTCGGTGGCGTATGCGGTACTCGAAATCGCGTCGCTCGCAAACACGGGGAGGGCAATTCGTTTCTTTAGACGATGATGCGAATCTTCACTGTTGGCGACTGGGTTACCTACCAGCAGCTGTTTGACGCGGGCGACTACCGTCCGGTTGTCTTTGGTGCTTGGGGCCATCGGTCTGTCGCTTTCACAGTAACGCTGTGTGCGAAGTACGATGGTAGTTCGTGCACGTCGTCATCGTTGGTTGTGGGCGTGTGGGCTCTACCTTGGCTCGCGAACTCACGGCTGAGGGAAACACCGTCGCCGTTATCGATCGGCGGGCTGACGCATTCCTTCGATTGGGGGATGGTTTCAGCGGGCAGACCGTTGTGGGCATCGGTTTCGACCCCGACATCTTGGTGGCTGCCGGAATTGAGCGAGCTGCAGCACTTGCCGCCGTCACCAGCGGCGACAACTCCAACATCATGATCGCGCGTGTCGCTCGTGAGCGGTACGGAGTGGAGAGTGTGGTCGCCCGAATCTATGACCCCAAGCGTGCGGAAATTTATGAGCGTCTCGGTATCGCCACCGTGGCCACGGTGAAGTGGACGGCGGAACGAATCATGCGTCGAATCGTTACGAATCGTCCCGCTGTGGAGTGGACCGACCCGAGTGCCGAAATCGCAGTCGTCGAGCGCATCGTGACGGATGCGTGGGTGGGTGAGCGATCCACGTGCCTGGATGATGGCCCGGCAAAAATCGTTGGTCTGCGTCGGTACGGCAAGGGGATGCTGCCGGGCCACGATGTGCTCGTGCAACAAGGTGACGTGTTGTATCTGTCTGTGCTCGCCACCGAGCTTGGCGCGCTCGATTCGTTCCTCGCACAAGGCCCGCAGGAGTCACGATGAAAGTCATCATCGCGGGAGGCGGAAGTGTCGGGCGATTCACGGCCCGAGAAATGGTGTCGGCGGGGCACTCGGTAACGATCATCGATAATGATCGCACGACGATTCGCGAATATCAGTCGCGACCCGAATCAGAGGGCATTGAGTGGCACTTTGGTGACGCCTGCGATTTTCATGTCTTGGAATCCGTCGGCACACGCCAAGCTGATGTGGTTGCATCCGTAACCGGCGACGACGAAGACAACTTGGTTGTTTCGCTCCTTGCCAAACAAGAATTTGGTGTGCAGCGGGTGGTTGCACGTGCGAACAACCCGAAGAATTACTGGATGTTCAACGAGATGTGGGGAGTTGATGTGTCGGTATCAACACCGCATCTCATCACCAGCCTTGTGCAAGAAGCAACTTCGGTCGGCAACTTCGTGCGCCTCATGCAACTCAAAGGTGGCAAGGCGGAACTCGTCGAAGTCACACTCGCAGAATCTTCACCGGCTGCCAATCGTGCAATTGCTGAACTCGTTCTGCCGCGTAGTGCGACGATCGTGGCCGTGGTGCGTGCCGAACGTGTAATGGTGCCAACCAAGGACACGGTTCTGCGCCCAGGTGACGAAGTGATGGCGCTCATCACGGAAGACGCCGAAGCCGCAGTGTCAAAACTGCTCGTGGGCTAGCGCTGACGCGCTGACGAGATTTACTGACCGGGCTTGGGAAGCAGTCGGTACAGCGGGTTCAACATCACTCGTCGTGAGCCTTCGATGTGCGCCACGCCCGTAACCGTGAGTCCACGATTGTGTCCGATTCCGGGAATTCGTTCTCGTCCACTGAAGATGACGGTGATCTCGCCAGTGCCGTCGCTGATTTCGATTTCTACCGCAGGTATGCCGGCGCGAGGTTTTACGCTCATGCGCCGAATCTCGCCACAAACATCGACACGCTGACGTAGCGGCATGTCGGCCAGCGACACCATGTGGAGTTCACCAAACTTGTTGCAGAGACGTTCGGCGGTGAGGTCTTCCTTGCTTGACCCACCACGAGCAACGAGTTTGCGAAGTCCCATGTTGTGTCACCAACTTTCTGAAGTGAGTCTTGACCCTGCGGCACGAAAACTGCGCCAATCTTTAGCGTACGCTCAACGATGTGAGCACGCGCAAACTCATCATTGCCAGCTTGATTTGCGGCTTGCTCATTCTGGTGGCCGGCAGTGTGAAGCTCCTGCAAACCGCCAATACTGACTCCGCAACGGCAACGCTGTACGCAGTGGGTACGACCCGCGAAATCGCGGGTTTGCGTGTCACGGTGACCGAGTTGGAGGTGACCACAAAGCAAACTTTGGTGAACGTCGTCATGTCTGGTGAGTCTGTTGATTCGCCGCTGTCGGGTTGGTCGATGCTGGCCAACGGTGAGATCACCACTCCGCTTGCGTCAACTGAATGTGTGAGCACTACCGAGGAAGTGCAGTGCACGTTGGAGTTCGTCGTGGCAGTCGGCACACCCACGATTGTCTTTGCGCGCGCCGGCGAAAAAGTGCAGTGGTTGGGCGCCTAACCTCGCCGAACCGCTACCGTACATATACGTGTCTGGCGAACAATTCGACCTCGTCGTCGTTGGCGGAGGACCGGGTGGCTACGCCGCAGCGTTTTACGCCGCTTCTGCCGGAATGAAGGTTGCGCTCGTAGAAAAAGACACCATCGGCGGTACCTGCCTGAATCGCGGATGTATTCCCGCAAAAGCATTCCTCGAAAGCGCGGCAGTGTTTCGTCATGTCGCACATGCAAAAGACTTCGGCATTGAATCGAGCGCCCCGTCAGTGCAATTTGCAGTGACGCAGGCCCGCAAGCAATCCATCGTGAACGGTTTGGTGAAGGGTCTCACCGGTCTGACCAAGAGCAAGAAAGTCACCTATATTCTCGGCAGTGGTGCGCTCGGTGCGAATCGAACCGTCACGGTGAAGGCGGCTGACGGAAGCACTCGCACGCTCGTAGGAGCCAATGTGATTTTGGCGGCGGGCTCAGTGCCGCGCACGATTCCGGGGTTCGCCGTCGGCGGCCCGATCATGACATCCGACGAAGTGTTGGCACTCGACCGGATTCCATCTCGGATTGCCGTGATTGGTGGCGGAGCAATCGGTTGTGAGTTTGCTTCTTGTTTTGCCGACCTCGGTGCAACGGTCACCATTTTGGAAGGTCTGCCCAAGGTGCTCCCCGGATTGGACCCCGATGTTGCCAATGTGGTGGTGAAGTCGTTCAAGAAACGCAACATCGACATTCGCACTGGTGTGCAAGTCACCGGGCACACCCCAAACCCTGCGGGTGGCACCACGGTGTCGTTCGGGTCGGGAGAGACGCTCGAGGTGGATGCAGTGATCGTGTCGGTGGGCCGACGCCCGTACGCCGACGAACTTGGATTGGTGGGCACAAAAGTGAAAGTAAGCGAGCGAGGATTCGTTGACGTCGACGCCTATTGCCAAACACATGAGCCCAAGGTGTATGCCGTCGGCGACCTCATCAACACGGCACAACTTGCCCACGTTGCCTACGCAGAAGCAATCGTTGCGGTGAAGCACATGCGCGCCGAGCCGGTGTATCCGGTGATGTACGACCGAGTTCCTTGGGCCATTTACTGTCATCCCGAAGTGGCGTGGTCGGGGCCGTCGGAAGAAGAGGCTCGCGCAGCCGGCCACGATGTGGTGGTTGCCAAACACCAATTCCGCGCCAACTCCCGTGCGATGATTTTGGGTGAACCAGACGGTCTGGTGAAAGTGATTGCAAAAAAAGACCGCAACGGACGCGCCGGTCAAGTGCTCGGTGTGCACATGGTGGGGCCGTGGGTTACCGAACAACTTTCGGGTGGATATCTGGCGGTGAACTGGGAGGCAACGGTGGATGAGATTGCCGAGTTCATCCAGCCACATCCGAGCCTGACGGAGTTGTTCGGCGAAACAGTGCTGTCACTCACCGGTCGAAGTATCAACGCTTAGTACAGGAGCAATCACAACATGGCTGACGTCATCCTTCCGCAACTTGGCGAAACCGTAACGGAAGGAACCATCACGCGTTGGTTCAAGAATGTTGGTGACACAGTAAAAGCCGACGAGCCGTTGTTCGAAGTGTCGACCGACAAAGTGGATACAGAAGTACCGTCACCGATTGCCGGCACATTGACCGAGATTCGCGTGCCAGCCGGTGACACTGTTCCGGTTGGCACGGTGATTGCAGTGGTGGGTGCCGCAAGTGGGGCGGCGCCTGCACCCGCCCCTGCACCCGCGCCGGCTCCCGTTGCTGCTCCGGCGCCTGCTCCGGCTCCTGCAGCTGCACCTGCACCGGCTCCAACTCCGGCACCTGTTGCTGCTCCGGCGCCTGCACCCGCTCCTGCTCCCGCACCTGTTGCTGCTCCGGCGCCTGCTCGCGCGAGCACACCGAGCGCTTCAAGTGCGCTGTTGTTGTCGCCGGTCGTGCGTCGCTTGGTGAACGACCATGGCATAGATGTTGCAGCGTTGCGGGGCACAGGCCCCGGTGGACGCATCACACGCGAAGATGTGCTCGATTACATCGATGCGCATGGGCTCACCCGAGCGGCTGCCCCCGCACCAGCACCTGCGCCAGCTGCCGCACCAGCACCAGCACCTGCACCCGCACCTGCACCCGCACCTGTACCTGTACCTGCACCTGTACCTGCTCCTGCACCTGCACCTGTACCTGCTCCTGCACCTGCACCTGCGCCAGCGGCTGCACCCGCTCCGCGCGTTGCAGTCGGCGCACGCGACGAAGTCATCGCGCTGTCCAAAATTCGTCGCCTCACCGGCACACACATGGTGGCCAGCAAGAGCACCGCACCACATGCCTTCAGCGTGGTGG
>JBEDEI010000070.1:0-5509 GCA_041175765.1 Actinomycetota bacterium
GTATTCACCTTCACCGCCCTCGCTGAAGCCGCCGTACTCGGAAGGAATGGACAAACCAAAGGCGCCGATGTCGGCCAAACCGGCGATGACTTCTTCGGGCACGTCGGCATTTTCGCGGTGCACATGCTCGGCATGTTTGCCCACCACTTTCTTTCCGAAACTGCGAAAGGTGTCTTGCACCATTTCATAGTCGTCATCCAGATGGCGCGGGCCGGGTGTGGCGGCAAGCGAGGCGATGAGCGCAGCGGCGCGGTACTTGGTGAGGAAAGCGTCGAACTCCGACAACTCTGAGATGTTGACGGTCCAGATTGTTTCGCGGCCAACGAGTCGTGTCACGAAGTCGTGCACCATGTCGGCCACGAACGCACAGGTGATGGTGGCTTCAAGTTCGCCTTTGGCGCCGTAGTCGATGAGCGAGCGTGCAGTTTCGAGCGCGGCACTTGCATGTGCGATGTCGTACGCCAACACTTGCTCGCGCTCCGGGCCGCCGGTCTCGGCAAGACGCTTGGTGGCCCGCCGCAGAAGTTGCGAGGTGGTCTCCACGATGGATGCGGCGGTGGTGAGGTCGTTCAGCGAGTTGTGCACAGTTTCCAACGGTAGTGAAGTGAGTTTCATAATCGCTGTCCCTGCTGGGATTTGGGGTGAGGGGCACTATGGCACCTGCCACGCGGCTCACTTACGCTGGGGGAGTGCTGAAAGCCTTGCGATGGGTGCTGTTTGCCGTCGTCGTTTATTTCTTCGTGCTGCCGCTGGTACCCGCCTTTCGCGGCGCCATTGGCGACCTTCGCCAGATCGACCCGATTCTGCTAGCCGCTGCCATCGGGCTTGAGTTCGTCGCGCTCTATTGCTACTCGCTCATGACCCATGCCGCCCTCGGTGCTGAAGCGCATCGGCTCACGCAGTTTGACCTCTTTCGCATCCAGTTGAGCACGCGTGCTCTTGGCAGCATCCTGCCCGGCGGCAGTGCGGCCAGCAACGCATTGGGATTCCGACTCATTACCTCATCAGGAATTACAAAGGCCGATGCGGGCTTTGCCTTGGCGACTGCCGGCATCGGATCGGCAGTCATCTTGAACGTGTTGTTGTGGCTCGGGCTCATCGTGTCGATACCACTACGCGGGTCGAGCCCCGTCTATGGCACTGCTGCCGTTGCGGGAACCGTGTTGATGAGCATCGTTGGTGCGATCGTTTTTGGATTGGTCGACGACAAGGGTCGCTTGCATCGGGTGGTGCGCTGGCTTTACAACCGTCTCGGTCGCGATGGTGAGTCGGCCGCCAGCGTGCTCGACCACTTGGGTGACCGCATTCGTGGATTGCTGGCCGAGCGCGATGTGCTGAAACGTGTTGTGTTGTGGGGCACGACCAATTGGTTGTTGGATCTGTTGGCGCTGTGGCTCTTTCTGCGGGCGTTCGGCGGAAGTGTTTCGCCGGACGGTTTGCTCGTGGCCTTCGGTTTGGCGAACGTGATGGCATCAATTCCCATCACGCCGGGCGGGCTGGGCATCGTGGAAGGCATCTACATTCCCACACTCGTCGGCTTCGGTGTTCCGGCCGCAACGGCAACCGTCACGGTGCTCACGTATCGCATCGCCCAGTTCTGGCTACCGATCTTGGTTGGTGCAGTGAGTTACGCCTCGTTGCGTATTGGGGCAGTTGCGGCGGTGCCGACACCCCAATCGCGACTCGAACGCCTGCAGTCGGCAGCGCGGGCAGGTAGCGAGGTGCGCGAGTCGAAAGCGCAATGGATCGAAAAGAACGCACCACGTGACCGCACGGGAATGTTTGAAACGCCTCGTTATGAAGACACTGGAGAGCAGCCTCAACAGCCCCGCGAATAGCGGTGCTCACGGCGCACACCTACTCTGGTAAATATGACTATTCACGAACGCCCCTTTGGTCGACATCTCGAAGACTTCGTTGTCGGCGACATCTACAAGCACTGGCCGGGCAAGACCATTACCGAGGCCGATGATCACTTGTTCTGCATGATCACGATGAACCATCATCCGCTGCACACCAATGACTGGTTTGCTGCACGCAGCGTGCAGGGCCGCAACGTGGTGGTGGGCAACCTGGTGTATTCGTTGGTGCTCGGCATGAGTGTGCCGGATGTGAGTGGTGCTGCGATTGCCAACCTCGAAGTGGAAACGCTGCAGCACAAGCACCCCACCTTTCATGGCGACACGATTCATGCCGAAACACGCGTGTTGGAAGTTGCCGAGTCGAAATCCAAACCTGATCGTGGCATCGTCACCGTGGAAACGAAGGGCTTCAATCAGGAGGGCAAGGAAGTGTGTTACTTCCGTCGTCGGGTGATGGTGTGGAAACGTAGCGCGGCACCGCAGCGCGAGCGACCGCACGATGGCCGCGACGTCTGGGCGGAGTGAACCTCCCCACACCACACGAGATCGTCGAACCCCTGCTCTCGTGGGGTCTGCCACAACTTCGGGATCTGCCTTGGCGAAATAGTCGCGATCGCTGGTCGGTGTTGGTGAGCGAAGTGATGTTGCAGCAAACACAGGTGTCGCGAGTCGAGCCCAAATACAAGGAGTTCATTGACCGCTATCCGACTCCAGCAGTCTGTGCGGCGGCTCCGTTGGCAGACCTGTTGCGGTTGTGGAGCGGGCTTGGGTATCCCCGTCGTTGCAAGAACTTGCACGATGCGGCAAAAACTGTGGTGGCTCAACACGACGGGAGAGTGCCCGACACATTGGACGAGTTATTGGCCTTGCCTGGTGTGGGGCCGTACACAGCGAGAGCCGTATTGGCGTTCGCCGACTCGGCAGATGTGGCCGTCGTCGACACCAATGTTGCTCGCGTGTTGGCGCGGGTTACCAACACGCCACTATCGGCGCGCGACTCGCAAACACTCGCGGATGCGTTGCAGCCGCAAGGACGTTCGTGGGAGTGGAATCAAGTGGTGATGGATTTTGGCGCACAAATATGTGTGGCACGTCAACCCAAGTGTGAGCGGTGCCCGATTGCAGGCTCGTGTGCATGGAGTGCCGGGGACGATCCAGCGCGCTTGAGTGCATTGACGAGCAAACCACAAGCACGTTTTGATGGCTCTGATCGCCAAGCACGTGGTCGGTTAATGAAAGCGCTTGCCGAACGTGGCGTGCAGCGCGACGATGTTGCTCGCGTGATGGGCGTGGCTACTGATGAAGCGCGAGCAATGCGATTGATTGAGTCGCTGGTGCGTGATGGTTTGGTCGTAGTCGAAGATGGGATCTGTCGCCTGGCTTAGCGCCGTTACATCTCGGTTGCGATTCTGGTGCTCAGGCTGAGATGAAATCAGCAATGAGCTGGTTCACGCGCTCTGGTTGCTCGAGTTGCATGAAGTGTCCGGCGTTCTTCACATACGCGAACTGCACATTGCCGGGCATCATCGCTTGTGCAGCTTCGGCCACTTCGCGTCCGATGCAGCCGTCATTTTCTCCATGCAGATACAACAGTGGTTGTGTCGGCACTTCGCTGCCCATGCGCTGCTGCAACTCGGCTAGTGCGTCATCCCGTTTACCGCTACCCAATGTGGCGCGGTAATAGCCGAGAGCTGCTTGCAGGTGCTCGGGCTTGCGCAGTGCATCTTTGACGTGCGCAAGATCCGTTGTGGCCGCATAGCCAGGCGACCACTGCGACCACAACATGTCGATGAATGCCAAGTCATTCGCGCCAACTACGTAGTCGGCAAGGCCGTGTTGAAAAAAGAACATGTACCAACTGCGCTGAATTTGCGCCAAGTTGCCGAGGAATGCCGCACCAAGAGCAGCACCCGGCGGCACGGCCATGCTCACCACTTTGCTCCAGCGTTGCGGTTCGTCGAGTGCCGCACCGCACACCGATGGTGCACCCCAATCGTGACCGATGATTACCGCATGTTCGTCGCCGCCGAGTGCTTCGTGTAGTGCGTTGGCATCGCGAGCGAGTGCTGCAGTTTGATAGACGCCAGATGCAGGAATGGTGGTGGGTGCGTAGCCACGCATGAAGGGGGCTACCGCTCGGTAACCACGAGCGGCGAGCTCCGGCAGCAGATGACGCCATGTGTGCGGCGAATCCGGAAACCCGTGGAGGCACAGGGCGAGTGGGCCTTCACCACACGAGAGATACGTAACGTCGAGTTCGCCGGCGTGAATCGTTGCGGTGGTGATGTGCGCGCTTTCTCGAGCGGTCGTTGGCATGGCAGCGACTGTAACGCACCACATCCATTTGCGACGAACGTCACCGCGATTCGGGAAGGAGTACGGGCCTTCTTCGCTTTATCGTCTGTGAAGCCCATGATGCACGTAACTTTCCACGGTGTGCGTGGCTCGACCCCGTGTCATGGTGACGACACGCGGCACTTTGGTGGCAACACGTCGTGTGTATCGCTGCGTGCACCGGCACAAGTACCGGTCGTCTTCGATTTGGGTACGGGGCTGCGCTACTTCGGCAAACAGGTGAACGGTGCACCGGCATTCCATGCGGTGTGTTTGCTCACGCACTTGCACTATGACCACACGATTGGATTGCCGTTTTTCGAACCACTCCTGCGTAGCGACACCACCTTCGAGATCTATGCACCGAAACAAGCAGACGGTCGCAGCGTTCGTGAGTTGTTCTTGGAAAAAATCAAGCCCCCGATGTTTCCGGTGCCGCTCGATGAGTTTGCCGCGCGCGTGGTGTTCCACGAACTCGGCGACGACGATTTCGCTATCGGCGGTCTGCACATTCGCAGCCGATTCGTGCCCCACATCGGGCCTACGCTTGGGTTTCGTGTAACGCACGACGGCGCCAGCGTGACGTATCTCTCCGATCATCAGCAACCAGTCGGTGAGGTGTTCACCATCAGCGATGGGGCTCGTGAACTGTGCGAGGGCGTGAACCTGCTCATCCACGACGCCCAGTTCACTGATGCCGAATTTGTCGAAAAGTGCGCGTGGGGTCACTCCACCTACGGGTACGCCCAATGGGTTGCTGAGACGTGCGGTGTCAAACAACTGGCGCTGTTTCACCATGACCCATCGCGTAGCGACGCCGAACTCACGAGCACTGCGCGCGCAATGGCGGCCACGTCTCGCATGGCAATCATTGCTGCGCGCGAAGGTGAAACCATCGACGTCGTAACGTGTAATGCGTGAGCGCTGCTGCAACACCTTTTGACGCCACCCACTTCCGCAGTGTCTTTGCCCACCTGCCAACGAGCGTGGTGGTGATCACCGGCGCGGGTATGGGGGGAGAACCACTGGGAATCACGATTGGTTCTTTTGCATCGATCTCGCTTGATCCACCTCTGGCAGGTTTTTATATCGGCAACGCGTCGCGAACCTGGCCGCTGATTGCCGCGTCGGGCAAGTTCTGTGCCAACGTGCTGGCTGGCGACCAGACGGAAATGTGCTGGCGTTTCGCCAAAGACGCTGTCGACGGCTCGCGATTCGACGGGTTGCAACTGGGCACATCACCGAATGGCTCACCAGTTCTTCCCGCAGTGATAGCCACGATTGATTGCACATTGCACGCGACACACCATGTC
>JBEDEI010000071.1:0-7133 GCA_041175765.1 Actinomycetota bacterium
CAGTTGTCGCGCGTACACCTCACCGACTACAAAGTGCGCATCTTGGATTCGTCGTCGGCAACGGGCGCAGTTACTCGGGTGTTGATCGACGCCACTGATGGCGATCGCACGTGGACCACGATTGGCGTGTCGCCCAACATCATCGAAGCTTCGTGGCGTGCGCTGGAAGAGTCGATCATGTACGGCTTGTTGCACCTGGCGTAAGCCGTAAACACGGCTGTGTTGTGTAGGGCGAACACCTGTTCGCTATGGTGTGGGGGTGGCTACTGACCTTCGTTCTCGCCTTGGCACTCCACTCGTGCGTGCCCCCTTGCCGGTTGCAGCACCTTTCGCACCACTATTTGCCGAGGGTGGGCTCGTACGCGGTCGCACGCTGGCCTGTTCTGGCGACGCAGCACTCACCACCGCGCTGGCGTTGTCGTCAACTGCCACGCAATTGGGTTCGTGGTTGGCCGTCGTTGGCGTTCCACATCTGGGTGTGGGCGCTGCAGTGGAAGCAGGCGTCGCTGTCGAGCGCATCGTGCTGGCACAGCCTCCACTCACCAGCCGCGAATGGGTGGCCACCGTTGCTGCACTCGTCGAAGGCTTCGCACTACTCATCGTTGCGCCCCCTTCGTCATTGAGCGAACACGATGCTCGTCGGTTGCAGTCGCGCATTGCTGCTCGCCAATCGGTGTTGATCGTGTTGCAGTTGCCTGCACCGCTCACACCGAATGCCTCGCGTATCTTTCATGCCGATCTCGATGTGCACGCCGATACTGCCGATTGGTCGGGTATCGAACGTGGCGGTGCACACATCACGCAACGCACGGTGCGCGTGCGGGTGTCGGGTCGGCGTTGTGCGTCCCCGCGTGAAGCAACCCTCGACTTGTCATGCGCGACGAACCAACACGTGTCGTAGTCGTTCGCTTTCCGCACTGGTCGGCGTGTGCAGCGGCACTCGGTTGCAGTGCCCGCAGCGGATTCGAACCCATTGTGCGCGCAGTGGTTGCGCATGTGCCACTGGTGGAAATCACGGCACCGGGCATCATCGTGTTTGCCACGCGTGGCCCTTCGCGATACGTCGGGGGTGACGAACCACTGGCTGCGCTCGTGCATGCCGCAGTGGGTGATGCATTGCGCACGCTCACCACCGACCCGCAACATGCGCGTTATGGCATTGGTATCGGTGATGGTCGGCTGGCTGCAGCAATCGCCGCACACCACAGCGTGCAGTCTGCGGCACCCGTGGTTGTTCCTACCGATACGGCACATGCATGGTTGGCGCAGTCATCCGTGCGTGCACTCGTGGAGTGTGTGGATGTCATCGGCGCAGTGGGTGCTGGTGTGCCGGGCACCGATGATGTGGCGTCGTATCGCAATGTGGTGTCGCTATTGGAGCGACTGGGCCTGTATCGCTTCGGGGATGTAGCGGCCCTTTGCGAAGCAGATCTCATCGCACGATTCGGTGCATTCGGCCGTGACTTGTCACGTTTGGCCAACGGTCAAGATCGCCATCCGCCACTGGCTGCCACACCACCGCCGGATCGCGTGTGCACACGACAGTTTGATGCCCCCGTCGAATCGCGCGATGCGGTGTTGGCAACGGTCGACGACATCGCTGTCGGGCTCGTGGACCACCTCACTGCCCATGGTCTGGCAGTAGTACGTCTGCATGTGTTGATCGAATCCGAACACGGCGAGCGCAGTGAGCGCATGTGGTATCGCTCCGACGGCTTTGGTGTGCGTTCAATCGTGGAAAGTGCACGCTGGCAGCTTGACGCGTGGATTCAGCACGACGCACCAACCAGTGGTGTGGTCGCTTTGCGTATCGCACCCGAGCACATGGTGGTGAATGCTGGTCGGCAGGCTGCGCTGTGGGGTGGTGAGCGCGATGGTGATGCGCAAGCACAGCGTGCGATTCGCCGTGTTGCTGATGTCAATGGCGCCGAATCAATCACGTTGCCCGCTTGGCGCGGTGGGCGCGACCCTGCGCGTGCATTTGAGTTGGTACGCAGCGACGCAGTCGACCTAGAGCACCGCGGTAGTGGCAACAATGGCGACAACGGGGTAGCGGTTGCTTGGCGTGGAGCGTTGCCTTCGCCTGCCCCGGCGCTGGTGTTCGATGGCGATACCGCACCAGAGGTCGATGTGTTGGATGCCAATGGTCGTGCTGTGAGCGTTGATGCACGTCACGCCATGAGTAGTGATCCGGTGACCGTGTGCGTGCACCACATCATCCACGATGTAGTGGCCTGGGCTGGGCCGTGGCCGGTGGAGGAACGCTGGTGGGACGCCCGACGCGCCAGGCGTGCTGTGCGCATGCAGTTGTTGGTGCGCGAACGCACATCACCGTTTACAACACGGGCCGTGCTGGTCGTGCGTGAACGGCGCACCTGGCGGCTATCTGCCTGGTATGCATAAACACGGCACGCAAAGCACTACCTTGTCTGCGATGGCTACGAGTGGTCCACATGATCTTCCAGGCGATGCTGCACTCGTCGATGCGCTGTGTGTGCACTTTCGCCACGCTGTGCCCATCGATGCACGCGAGCAAGCGTCGATCGAAGAATTCCTCACGGTGGTACCGCAACTTGTTGCACCGTTTGATGAGCACACCGACATACGACACGTCACTGCATCGGCCATCGTGGTGGGTCGTCGCGGTGTGGTGTTGCATCTACACAAGCGACTTGGATTGTGGTTGCAGCCAGGCGGGCACATCGATGCCGGCGAACATCCAGCGCAGGCCGCAGTGCGCGAGGCAGTCGAAGAGTTGGGCATGGCAGTGGCGCACCCGGCTGACGGCCCGCAACTCATCCATGTGGATGTGCATCCCGGGCCACGCGGGCATCGCCACTATGACGTGCGGTATCTGCTGATCGCTGGCGACGAAGATCCACAACCCGGGCCCGACGAAAGCCCGCATGCTCGCTGGTTTGCGCCGCAGGAAGCGTTCGCCGTGGCCGACCCAGGGCTGCACGGCGGGCTCACCATCGGGCTACGAACATATGTTCGCTATCGTGAGTGAGTGTCGTCGCCGAGTGAATATGCCGAGTTGCACTGCCGCTCACAGTTTTCGTTTTTGCATGGGGCATCATCACCCGAACGATTGGTGGAAGTAGCTGGCGAACTTGGTGTGGGGGCCCTGGCACTGACTGATCGCCATGGTTTCTACGGCGTGGTGCGTTTCGCCCAAGCTGCGCGCGAAGTGGGTGTACGCACGGTGTTCGGCGCTGAAGTGTGGTGTACCGATGGCGATAACACCGAAGGCAATAACACCGACAGTGGCTACGGCAACATCGTGGTGCTTGCTGACGGGCCGACAGGGTATGTAGCACTGTCACAAGCCCTGACCGATGGCCAGATGCGTGGCGCAAAGTCGCATCCCATCTTCACCGTTGCATCGCTGAGTGAACGTGTGCGTGATCGATGCTTCGTGTTGACGGGTGCCCACGACGGCCCATTGACGCGCGCATTGCATCGTGACGGCCCACGCGCTGCGCAACGCTCGCTGCAGTTGCTCGTGGATGCATTCGGTCGTGATCGAGTGCTGATCGAAATATGGAATCATGGCGACCCGCTGGATGTGTGGCGCAACGATGCGTTGGTTGCCATCGCGGCACAGTGTGGGGTGGAGGTAGTAGCCACCAACGATGTGTCGTATGCCGTGCCCGGCGATCATGCGTTGGCGTGTGCACTTGCAGCAGTGCGCAATCGTTGCAGCCTCGACGAACTCGATCCACAACTTCCGCCGGCGGCCACCGCATGTCTGCGCAGCGGTGCCGAACAAACACGACGATTCGCGAGGTATCCCGGTGTCGTTGCACGCTCGGCGCACATCGCCCACAGCGCCGCATTCGATCTTTCGCTCATTGCGCCACGCTTGCCGCCGTATCCCTGCCCGGACGGGTTGACGGAGATTCAGTTTCTACGCCGTTTGGCTGCAGAAGGCGGTCGGCGACGCTACGGCGAGCGTCCATTGGGTGCTCATGAGGATTTGTCGTTGCGCTCACGCGCCTGGCGCACCATCGACCATGAATTGCACGTCATCGAGCAACTTGGTTTTGCCGGTTACTTCCTCGTGGTGTGGGACATCGTGCAGTTCTGTGAGCGCAACGACATTCTCTGTCAAGGTCGCGGGAGCGCCGCCAACAGTGCAGTGTGTTATTCGCTCGGCATCACCAAAGCCGATGCGATATCGCTCGGGTTGCTCTTCGAGCGGTTTCTTTCCACCGAGCGAGATGGCCCACCCGACATCGATCTCGACATTGAAAGTGACCGCCGCGAGGAAGTCATTCAGTACGTGTACGAGCGGTACGGACGGCTTCGCGCAGCCCAAGTGGCCAATGTCATTACATACCGGGCGCGCTCTGCGGTGCGCGACATGGCGCGTGCACTCGGGTACTCGCCAACCGAACAGGATGCCTTCAGTCGCCGGTTCGATTCGTGGAGCCCGCTCAACAGCCAACACGACGGTGCCGACTCGGTAACCGTGCCCGACTTGGTGGTCGAGTTGGCACATCGCGTGCAGGATGCACCACGACACCTGGGTATTCACTCGGGTGGCATGGTGATTTGTGATCGTCCGGTGAGTGAAGTGTGCCCAGTGGAATGGGCCACGATGCCGGGGCGCAGTGTGTTGCAGTGGGACAAAGACGATTGCGCAGCAGTCAATTTGGTGAAGTTCGATCTGTTGGGTCTCGGCATGTTGTCGGCACTGCATCGCGCCATCGATCTCATCGCTGAATTCCGTGGACACCAGATTGATCTGGCAACGATTCCGCAAGAAGACGACGTGTATGCAATGTTGTGTCGTGCCGACAGTGTCGGCGTGTTCCAGGTGGAGTCACGCGCACAGATGTCGACGTTGCCGCGGCTCAAACCGCGACGGTTCTATGACCTCGTAGTGGAAGTTGCCCTCATTCGCCCGGGGCCGATTCAGGGCGGTTCCGTGCATCCGTACATTCGTCGCCGCAACGGCGTGGAGCCCATCACGTACCTGCATCCGCTATTGGAAAACAGTTTGGGTAAAACGCTTGGCGTACCGCTGTTCCAGGAACAGCTCATGCAGATGGCAATCGACGTTGCAGGTTTTACGCCCACGCAGGCCGACGAACTACGTCAGGCGATGGGATCAAAACGTTCACGGGCGCGGATGGGTCGCTTGCGCGATCGTCTGTACGAAGGAATGGCACAGCGTGGTGTCACCGGCCCGATTGCCGACGAAATCTACGACAAGATGGCGGCGTTTGCTCACTACGGTTTTCCGGAGAGCCACTCCGTCAGTTTTGCGTACTTGGTGTATGCATCGGCCTGGATCAAGTTGCATGAGCCGGCAATTTTTTGTGCGGCTCTGCTCAACTCCCAACCGATGGGGTTCTGGTCGCCGCACACCTTGGTGCAAGACGCAAAGCGTCATGGCGTGGTGGTGCACACACCAGACATCAACGCCTCGCGCGCCGAAGCATGGTTGGAGCCCAACGCTCCGTCTACGGGTGGTTTGGCGGTACGTCTCGGCATCGGCTCGGTGCGGGGAGTCGGTTCCGATCTTGCCAAACGCATTGCCGCAGCCCGGCCGTTTGCCGACACCGAAGATCTCGTGCGGCGTGTGCCCGGTATCTCGGTCAAACAACTCGAGGCACTTTCCACTGCCGGCGTGTTCGGGGAATCATTCGACGTATCGCGGCGCAGCGCACTGTGGAATGCAGGTGCAATCATCGAATCGTCCGCCGATCGGTTGGCGGGCATCGCCACATTGTCCACGCCGCACTTGCCGGGCATGCAGCCAGTGGAAGAAGCAGTTGCCGATCTGTGGGCCACGGGTGTATCGCCCGATGGTCACCCCACGGTGTTTTTGCGCGAGTCACTTGCTGCACTCGGTGTGTTGACTGCGACGGCACTCAACGAACATGCAGTAGCCAACCCGGAGTCGCGTGTGTTGATCGCTGGGGTGGTGACGCATCGGCAACGCCCGATGACGGCCAAAGGCACCACATTCTTCAGCCTTGAGGATGAAACCGGCTTGATGAACGTGTTGTGCTCACGCGGGTGTTGGGTACGTCATGCTTCGGTGCTGCGCCGGGCGAGCGCATTGTTGGTGCGCGGTCGTGTGCAGTATGCCGATGGCGTCGTCAATGTGATTGGTGAACAGTTCACCGAACTACGTGTACCCATTCGTATGGCGTCACGCGACTTTCGCTAACGACAAGCCTTACTCGCTGGGCGTTTCGTTGAGCCCATCATTGAAGATGCGATATGTCTCGTAGATGTCTTTGCACTTTTCGCACAACGGCAGTTGTTTGGGGTCGCGCGATGGCACCCAGCGATGCCCACACAGTGCTTCAAGCGGTGTGCCGTCGATGCGCGCTTGCAACACTTTTGCGGCCGCCGATTCGTCACCATCGGTCTTGACGATGTGGGCACACTCCGGCTCGCCAGTTTCGGGTGAGTGCTCAAGCAGGGTCTCTGTCGTTCGTTGCGGGCGCGGCAGCACTTGCGGATGTGGTGTGGAACTCGAGAGTGGAGGCGCAAAAACATTCATATGCATTACCCCATGACGAATGCAACGGCCACTGCAACACACGCAGCACTTACTGCAATCGGTACCACGATGCTTGCCCACGCTGGCACCCGCCACGATCGAGGCGCGAGCGAAAGCACACCCACCAGCGCGCCGATTGCGGCTCCGCCAAAGTGGCCACCGACGGATACGCCAGGCACGGCGAGCGTGAACAACAGGTTGATGGCAAACACCACGCCCAGACCCGTGCGCAGCGGGTTGATGCCGCGCTGACCAACGCCGACGACACTCGCGGCCATGAGCCCGAACACCGCACCCGATGCGCCGCCAGTTGCAGCATTCGGGGAGAGCAGCAACGCGCCGAGTGAGCCGCCGAGGAGTGCGGTGAAATACAGCAATCCGAAGCGCAATGGCCCGATGACGGGTTCGATCAGACGCCCGAGTTGATACAACAACAGCATGTTGAAACCCACGTGAATCACTCCGAAGTGCACGAATCCGCACGAGATCAGGCGATACCACTCACCTTGTTCCAGGAACATCCGGGCAATCACGAAATCGAGTGTGCGATCGTTTCCGGTACTGCCGAACATCACCGAGCCCACCTCGCCGAGCGTCATCCAGATGAAAA
>JBEDEI010000072.1:0-2944 GCA_041175765.1 Actinomycetota bacterium
TCTCCGGTGTGAGCAAGGGTGCCCAAGCCGGACTCGAAGAGTGCGAACGCCACTTGCGAGCGGGTCACGATGCGATGGTCGGGCTCCACGCAGCGTTCACCTGCAGCGACGACACGATTGCCAGCGCAGCGGCGCTCGCCGACAAGTACGGCGTGGGTGTGCACGTGCATGTTGCCGAAGCGGTGGATGATGCACACGCAGCATCGCGCTTGGCTTCCCATGCCACCGACCGATGGCTGATCGTGCATGGTGTGCACCTCGACCGCCCGATCGCTGGCACGTTGGCCCACAATCCTCGTTCCAACATGAACAATGGCGTTGGGTATGCCAAACCCACCACACGATCGAATCGCATCGTGCTGGGTTCGGATGGAATCGGGTCCGATATGGCAGAAGAAGCGCGTTTGGCATATGTGCGCCTACGGGAGTTCGATTCTTCGCAAACCCCCGACACCGTCGCCACATGGCTAGACAACGGTCGCGACCTCTTCCCGGAATCACACCATGACACGGTGGCGTGGCGCTATCCCCAGCCAAAGGATGCCTGGCATGCGATGTTCACCACGGGTATGCGGGTGGACTCGGTCCGTGTAGGTGACCGCATGATCGTGGAACATGGCACCACCACACTTGTCGACGAAGCCGAGGTTCGTGCCAAGGCCGGCCACGCTGCAGAGCGACTACACCAACGAATGGAGAACATGTCATGAACGCTCGTGTGGCTCTGTATCTGCAGGATGCGCATCGCATTGCCGAAGGCATGGAGTTCGCCAAGTACGCCGAGGCCAAAGGCTTCGAAGCCGTCTGGCAGGCCGAAAGTCGACTCGTGCGTGAAGCGACCGTACCCATGGCCGCCTTTGCGTCGGTGACCACCACACTCAAAGTTGGCTCCGGTGTGGTGGATTGCTGGAGTCGTAATCCGGCCCGCTTGGCAGCCACCTTCAGCACACTCGATGATCTTGCGCCCGGGCGAATCATCCTTGGTATTGGTGCCTGGTGGGACCCTCTCGCCCAAAAGGTGGGCATCACCCGCAGCAAACCTCTCCGGGCAATGCGCGAAATCGTCACTGCCGTGCGTGCTTTGCTGCACAACGAAACCGTCACCATGAACGGTGAATTCGTGCAACTGGATGGCGTAGAACTCGACTACGTGTATCAAGAGCGTCGCGCCAAAGACGTCCCTATCTACATCGGTGCAACCGGCATGCAAATGATGGAACTCACCGGAGAAATCGCCGACGGTGTGGTACTCAACTACCTCGTGTCGCCCGAGTACAACTCCCAGGCGCTCGAAGCCTTGGCGCGCGGCGCGGAAAAAGCCGGACGCTCGATTGACAGCATCGATCGTCCGCAACTGGTGGTCTGCAGCGTGCACGAAGACCGGGCAACCGCCTTGGACATGGCCCGACTCATGGTCACGCAGTACTTGGGTCAACAGCCACACATCATGAAAGCCTCGGGTGTACCGCAATCGCTGCTCGACAAGGTGGGCAGCGTGCTCACGTGGCCTGCCACCCACGAACAGGTCGTCGCCGCATCCAAACATGTGCCCGATGAAATCGTGCAGATGCTGACGGCAAGTGGCACACCTGCCGATGCCCGCGAACAAGTTGCGCACTACATGCGCAACGGGGCAACCTGTCCGATTTTGTATCCCTTGGGTGACGTGAAGGCGATGATCGATGCGTTCGCCGGATGGAGCCCTTCGCTGTGACCGTCGTAAACGCCACCACACTCGACCAAGTGGTAGAGGCGTTGCGTAAGTATCCGTCGGCGCGCATGATCCAGGGTGGAACCGACGTCATGGTGGAGGTCAACCTCAATCGCGCGCGAGTTGGTGATGTCATCTCACTGCGACAAGTCTCTGAACTGCGTCGCTGGCACGTGGACGACGAGCAGCAGGTGTTGCGGATTGGTGCGGGTGTTTCCTATGCAGAAATGGAGCGTGCTCCCCTGTCGCACTACGCACCTGCACTTGCCGAGGCTGCACGCACCGTGGGCTCGCCTCAGATACGCGCTGCGGGTTCGTTGGGTGGCAATCTCGGTACATGCTCACCAGCAGGCGATGGTCTCCCCGTTCTGAGTGCCCTCGACGCCGTGGTGCATTTACGTAATGCCGATGCCGAGCGCACGATTTCCATTCACGACTTCATGCTGGGCGTGAAGCGCAACGCCAAAGATCCCGACGAAGTCATCGTTGCCGTGAGTGTGCCTGTTGTGCGGGGTTTTCAGGGCTACGCAAAAGTAGGCACCCGCAACGCGATGGTCATCTCGGCGGCTTCGGCTTGCTTGGTGCATGATGCACGGCAGTGCACCGTTGCCTTGGCGCTTGGTGCGGTAGCGCCCACCGTCGTGCGCACCCGGTCGGCTGAAGCCTGGCTCTCTTCCACGGGGGCGTTACAGAACATCGCCGCCATGCCTGCAGCGATCGCCAAGGAATTTGGGCAACGCGCCAGCGCCGAATGTTCACCAATCAGTGATCATCGTTCTACTGCCGATTATCGTCGACATGCCATTGCCGTTCTTGCCGAACGTCTCCTCATGCGTGCGGTAGCGCAGGCTGGCGAAATGCCGACGAATGCATCTCCAGGCGGTTCGTCACGATGAGCAACGAGTTCTATTCACTGTCCGTCAACGGCGTCACCCACGAAGTACAAGATGCGTGGGCTGGGGAAAGCCTGCTCTATGTATTGCGTGAACGTCTCGGTCTGCCGGGTACCAAGGGGGCCTGCGAACAGGGCGAGTGCGGTTCATGCACGGTGATCATGGATGGTGAGGCCGTGTGCGCGTGTTTGGTGATGTCTGCCACCGCTGTCGGCGCAGAGATCACCACGGTGGAGGGTTTGTCGCCCGACGGCGAGCCCACCGATGTACAGCAGTCGTTCGTTGATGCCGGTGGCGTGCAGTGTGGATTCTGTACCCCCGGATTGATCGTGGCGGTGCA
>JBEDEI010000073.1:0-16951 GCA_041175765.1 Actinomycetota bacterium
GTTCATGAACGCAGTCGCCACGCCAAAGAGTGCTGCCGCCTTCATCTGATCGCGAGTGAGCCACCCGTGGCGGCGAAGATTGCCGATGGAAAACAGCAACAACCAGCCAGCCGCACCGATGACACGGAACCAGGCAGAAGGTCCCGGAGCCAGCTCGTCGAAGAGCCGTACGGCAATGACTGCGCCGACGTATTGGCTGATGCCGGAGAGTACGAACAGCGCCTCGGGTGGCGCGGTGGTGAGCGGGTTGCGCGGTGAGTTCAGTCGAACAGATCCGGATCGGTGCGACAGATTTCCTGCCACAGCGGCTGGAAGTTCAGCCAACCAGCAAGCGGATGAGCGGTGAGTTCACGCGTGTAGGTGGCCATCTCGTGCGGAATCAACTTCGGTGTGCCGACGGTTTCGGCCATGATCTGGGCCATGCACGTGCGCTCCATCGACAAAAACCAGTACGCAGCGGCGTCGACCGTGGCGCCGACGGCGAACAAACCGTGATTCTGGTGAATGGCTGCCTTGCCTTTGGGGAATTTCGCGGCGATTTCTTCGCCGGCTGCTGGTTCCATCACGACGGCGCCACCTTGCTCGACAATCACGACGTGATCTTCGTAGAAGTAGCAGCTGTCCTGGGTGATGGGGTCGAGCTTTCGTCCGAGTGAGGCCCAAGCCTTGCCGTACACGGTGTGGGCGTGCGCGGCAGAAATCACATCGGGTCGTGCCTGATGAATTGCAGCGTGAATGCAGAATGCGGCACGGTTGACAGGAGAGTTGCCGTACACCACGTCGCCGTCATGATTGACGAGAATCAAATCGCTGACACGCATCAAGCGGAAGCTGCGGGCGAATGGATTGACCCAGAAGTGATCGGGGAACTCCGGATCGCGCACGGTGATGTGGCCGGCAACGCCCTCGCCAAAACCGAGGCGCCCGAAGATTCGCAACGCTCCGGCAAGTTTTTGTTTGCGCTCGGCGCGTTCTTCTTCGATGCTGCGCGTTGGCTGCGGACCGATGTCAATGAGCTCTTTGGGGGTGAGCGGAATGCCGTCGATGGTTTTGGTGGCACCCTCATGTTCCGTAATGGCCATATCCCAAGGTTAGGCAGGCCGTTGGGGTTCCATTGCTCTCGTAGTCTGGAACGCTGATGGCCGACAAGCGAACCGACTCCGGCATTGACGTAGCCGCCCTGTACGACCAGTCATCTCTGGCCGGTAGTGATGTGGCGTCGGATCTTGGCGCTCCAGGTGCCGCGCCGTACACCCGCGGCATTTACCCGACCATGCATCGTGATCGGTTGTGGACGATGCGCCAGTACGCGGGTTTCGGCACGGCTGCAGATACCAATGCTCGCTTCAAGTTCCTCCTTGAGGCTGGTCAAACCGGTCTGTCGTGTGCCTTCGACCTGCCTACACAAATGGGATACGACAGCGATCATGCGCGGGCGGCTGGCGAGGTTGGCAAAGTCGGTGTAGCCATCGACTCACTCGATGACATGCGTACCTTGCTGGCGGACTTGCCGCTGGACAAAGTCACCACCTCGATGACCATCAACTCCACTGCGGCGATTCTGCTGCTGATGTACGAGTTGGTGGCAGAAGAGCGCGGTGTGCCAGCCAGCGCCATCAGTGGCACGATTCAAAACGACCTTCTGAAGGAGTACATCGCGCGTGGAACGTACGTGTATCCACCGCGTCCTTCGATGCGAATCATCACCGACATCTTTGCGTACTGTGCGATGAACGTGCCGAAGTGGAACACGATTTCCATCTCGGGCTACCACATTCGTGAAGCAGGCAGCACTGCAGTGCAGGAACTGGCATTTACGTTGGCCAATGCAATCGCCTACGTGCAAGCGGCAGTGGATGCCGGATTGGATGTGGATGCATTCGCACCCCGCCTGAGTTTTTTCTGGAATGGACACAACAACTTCTTCGAAGAAGTGGCAAAGTTTCGCGCCAGTCGTCGCATGTGGTACCGCATCATGACAGAGCGCTTCGGTGCCAAGAACCCGGCCAGTCACCTGATGCGTTTCCACACACAAACTGGCGGTGCCACGCTGACGGCGCAACAACCGCTCAACAACGTGGTGCGTGTGGCGGTGCAAAGCATGGCAGCGGTGCTGGGCGGCACGCAGAGTCTGCACACCAATGGTTACGACGAAGCACTTGGTCTGCCCACGGAAGAGGCCGCTCGAATTGCCTTGCGCACCCAACAGATCATTGGCTATGAAAGCGGAGTCGTAGATACCCCCGATCCGTTGGCGGGTTCCTATTACGTGGAGTCACTCACCAACGAAGTAGAGCGACTCGCGTGGGAGTACATCCAGCGCATCGACGCCATGGGTGGCGCGGTCAATGCGATTGAGTCGGGATTCCAGATGGAAGAGATCGAAGAAGCCGCATATTCCTACACCAAGTCGATCGACGACCACTCGCGCACCATCGTGGGTGTCAATAAGTTCACCAGTGCTGAGGGAGCCGACATTCCCGTGCTCAAGATCGATGCCGAGCGCGAACGCAATCAGGTGGCGCGACTGACTGAGTTCAAACGCAATCGTGACGCCAAGGTGGTGGCTGCTCGTCTCGAAGATCTCCGCACCGCTGCTCGGGGTACCGACAATGTGCTGTACCCAATGAAAGAAGCACTCAAGGCCAATGCGACACTTGGCGAAGTGAGTGACGCACTACGCGATGTGTTCGGTGTGCACCGCCCCGGCTGAAGTACCCGCGCTACTGATGAATGCGGCGCACCTGTGCTGCCGGGCGCTCGACACCCTTGGGAGTGTCGGTCGGCCAGCCCAGATACACCATGGCCACGATGGTCGTGTCACGCGGAAACTCACAAAACTGGGCGACTGCATCGTTGGCACCGGTGGGGCATGACGACCAAAAACTTGCCAAACCCAAAGCGGTAGCACCGAGCAACAACGTTTGCACTGCTGCAGCAACAGCATCGCGATTTTCGGCGGTGCGCAACTCGGTATCGCCAACTTCTGCGCCAATGATGAGCACCACTGGCGTGCGGGCAAACTTGCCACGCGTCTTGGTGACGCGAACCTCGGGCTCACTTTGCTGTGCCATCACATCGGCACAGACGCCGCCGAGGCGCAGGCGCGCGTCACCACGAACTTCGGCAAAGAGCCATGGCCAGGTGAGTTTGTGGTTGGGCGCCCAGGTGGACAACTCGCACAGTTGCGCCACGATGTCGGTGTCGAGATCGCGTTGACGGTCGATCATCAAGTTGGTGCGACGCGCGCGCACCAATGTGGAAAACGCGGCGAAATCCATCTCAGTTCTTGTGCAGGGCGGCGTTGAGCCCACCCCAACTGCCGTTGCGCGCAGTGGCTTCCACCGCTCCGGTTGTGCTGTTGCGGCGAAAGAGCATGTTGGAGATACCCGACATCTCGCGTGCCTTTACGCTGCTGCCATCGGGTAGTCGCACGAGCGTGCCGGCGGTGACATACAAGCCGGCTTCGATGACGGAATCGTCACCCAAACTGATGCCCAAGCCGCTGTTGGCGCCCAGCAAGCATCGTTCACCAACGGTGATCATCTCTTTGCCACCACCCGAGAGCGTGCCCATGATGGATGCTCCACCACCGATGTCGCTGCCATTGCCGACCACGACCCCGGCAGAGATACGCCCTTCGACCATCGAGGCTCCGAGCGTGCCGGCGTTGAAATTGCAGAACCCCTCATGCATCACGGTGGTGCCCTCGGCAAGGTGTGCGCCGAGTCGCACGCGGCTGGCGTCGGCGATGCGCACACCAGATGGCACGACGTAGTCCGTCATGCGGGGAAACTTGTCCACGCCGTGCACGGTGAGATGCTCACCCTTGCGACGCAGGGCTTCGCGCACTTCCTCGAGCACATCGAGTGCAACAGGGCCGATGCTGGTCCACGCAACATTGGCCAAGAGGCCAAAGGCACCATCGAGGTTGAGCGTGCGAGGTGCAGCCAAGCGATGTGAGAGCAGGTGCAGTCGCAAGTACACATCCGAGGCATCGCGAGGTGGCGTGGCGGTATCGATTTCGCTGACGACCGGCAGAATTTCCACACCACGGCGCGCGTCGACAGCAGCCGGGGCGAGTGCCGATTGTGCGCTGCTCGGACAGGAGTCGCCCCAGCCAAGCCGGCGATAGTGCGTATCGAGCACGACGCCGTTCGATGCAACCGTTGCAGTACCCACCCCCCACGCGCGTGTCATTCGCTGGCCTCCGGTCGCAGAGTGGGGAAGAGAATGACTTCACGAATCGAAGACACACCAGCAAGGAGCATCGTGAGTCGATCAATGCCAACGCCAAGGCCGCCTGTTGGTGGCATGCCGAACTCCAGCGCGCGCAGGTAGTCCTCGTCGACCGTTCCGGCGGTGATATCGCCGGCCTGCTTGGCGCGTTCCTCGGCTTCGAATCGTCGGCGTTGTTCGACGGGATCGTTCAATTCGCTGAAGCCGTTAGCCAACTCGCGGGCCTGGATGAAGAGCTCGAATCGTTCGGTGAGATGCGGATCATCGCGGTGTACACGGGCCAGCGGCGAGATTTCCACCGGATGACACGTGACGAATGTTGGTGTGAGGAGATCGGCTTCGGCTTTCTCCGCAAAGATCTCTTCGATGATGCGGCCAGAACCCCAGTGCTGTTCCCACTTCACGCCGTGGTCGTCAGCGATACGTCGAACATCGGCAACAGGTTGTGACGGATGAAGTGAGTGGCCGACTTTTTCGCTCGCCAGATCGATCATGCGCTTGCGTGGCCATGGCACGGATAAGTCGAATGGCTGTCCGGCGATCTCCACGATGGTGGTGCCCAATGCATCGTTGGCGGCATTCACGATGATGGCCTGGGTGAGTTCCATGATGTCGTCGTAGTCGGCGAACGCCTGGTACGACTCAAGCATCGTGAATTCGGGGTTGTGACGGGTGGAGATTCCTTCGTTACGGAACACTCGGCCAATCTCATAGACGCGTTCCATGCCGCCCACGATCAAACGCTTGAGGTGCAATTCCAGCGCGATGCGCAGGTACAACTGCATGTCGAGTGCGTTGTGATGAGTGACGAACGGTCGGGCGTGTGCACCACCGGCTTCGACGTGCAAGACGGGCGTTTCGACTTCCACGTAGTCGCGGGCGCCCAGCGTCTTGCGAATGCTGGAGATGATGGCATGACGCACCTCGAAGGTGCGTCGCGCATCGGCATTGACGATCAAGTCGGCGTAGCGCTGTCGGAAACGAGTGTCGACGTCGGACAAGCCGTGCCATTTGTCGGGCATCGGTCGGAGTGCTTTGGCCAGCAATTGCACGCTGCTCGCCTTGATTGACAGCTCACCTTTGCGGGTGGTCATCACCACACCGTTGGCACCCACCCAGTCGCCAAGGTCGAGGGCGTTGATGGCATCGAATGACGCATCACCCACCACTGCCTTGCTGACGAAGAGCTGAACGTCTTGCGAGCGGTCGCGCACCGTAATGAAGATCAGTTTGCCTTGATCGCGCTTCAGCATGATTCGGCCGCACACGGCGACTGCGTCAGTGGTTTCGGTACCTGCAGGAAGTTCGCCGTACTTCGCGCGAATCTCGGCCAGGCCGTGGGTGCGATCGAAGCGATAGGGGTATGGATTCGTGCCGCTTTCCCGCAGTGAATCGATTTCGGCCAGACGGCGTTCGCGATAGGTCTCGAGATTCGTGCTTTCGGCCTCGGGGCCCGGGCTTTCGTTCGTCATGCGATGACTACGAGCACATCGCCCGAGCCGACTTTGTCGCCTGGCTTTACATTGACTGCTTTGACGGTGCCGGCTTTGTCGGCTTGCAATTGGTTCTCCATCTTCATGGCTTCAAGCACGATCACTGCTTCTCCGGCTGTGACTTCCTGGCCAACCGTAACGAGCACCTTCACGATGGTGCCTTGCATGGGTGCCACCACGTCGCCAGTCGACACCGTGTTCGATGCCGCCGCCGATGCACGAGCCGTGCGTCGAGCAGTTGGTGCCGCACCGCCTGACTCGGGTACCCACGCGCGTACTTCGAAGCGCTTGCCGTTGACTTCCACGGTGGTCGTTTTTTCCACCAAGCCTTCCGTCGGGGCATCGCTGGTGGTGACGGTGGATCCGACTTGCGACAGATCCAGTTTTTCTTCCACCCACTTGGTGCTGTGTTGCACCGCGGCAAAATCTGGATGGCGCAAGATTGCAAGATCGGCAGGAATGGTGGTGTGCACGCCCTCGACGCGCATCTCTTCGAGTGCGCGAATGGTGCGAGCAATCGCCGTCGGGCGGTCCTTGCCCCAGACAATGAGTTTGCCGATCAAGTTGTCGTAGTACTGGCTGACGGTGTCGCCCGACTCGTAACCGCCGTCAAAGCGCACACCGAAACCGTCGGACACTTTCAGCGTGCTGATGGTGCCTGGAGATGGCAGAAATTTTCCGCCCGCGGGGTTCTCGGCATTGATGCGAACTTCAATGGCATGGCCGTGACGTGCGGCCGTAACTTGCTCTTGCGTCATCGGGAGTTGCTCGCCGGCTGCCACGCGGATCTGCCATTCCACGAGGTCGATACCGGTGATGACTTCGCTGACGGGGTGTTCGACTTGCAGTCGGGTATTCATCTCCAAGAAGAAGAACTCACCATCTTGGTAGATGAACTCGACGGTGCCGGCGTTGTAATAGCCGACTGCTCGCGCTGCTTTGACGGCTGCCTCACCCATCGCTGCTTCGACGCCATCAGGTAAACCGGGGGCGGGTGCTTCTTCGATGAGTTTTTGGTGCCGACGTTGTGCGGAACAGTCGCGCAGCGACACCCACACCACGTTGCCGTGTTTGTCGCCGACGAGTTGCACTTCGACGTGTCGTGGCCAGGTGAGGTAGCGCTCGACATAGATTTCGTCGCGCCCGAAGAAGGCCTTTGATTCGCGTTTCGCGGAGTCCATGGCTTCTTGCACGGACGCAGCGTCCTTCACCACCTTCATTCCGCGACCACCACCACCAAAGGCGGCCTTGATGGCAATGGGCCAACCAGAGTTGTTGCCGAAGTCGACGATTTCTTGTGCGCTATGCACGAACTCGGTCGTGCCCGGCACGATCGGGGCACCACCGCGCAATGCGGCTTTGCGCGACGAGACCTTGTCACCCATTTCGACGATGGCCGCTGGCGGTGGACCGATGAATGCGACACCCATGTCGGTGATGGCCTGAGCGAAGTCGGCGTTCTCGGAGAAGAATCCGTATCCGGGGTGCACGGCGTCGGCACCACTCTTGCGGATGACATCCAAGATTGCCTCGGTATTGAGGTAACTCTGCGCAGCCGTTTCCCCGCCGAGGGCGTAGGCCTCGTCGGCCAAGCGCACGTGCAATGCATTGCGGTCGAGCTCGGAATACACGGCCACGGTGGCGATTCCCATTTCGCGGGCGGTCCGGATGACTCGCACGGCAATTTCGCCACGGTTGGCTATCAGGATTTTTTTGAGCACGAAGACCTATCTTGTGGGGCAGTGACTGCGTCAAATCCTAGTTCCTCGCCGATTTGGCCGATCGGGTGGACGGTACGTCACGTGGCGGAGACGGGTTCGACCAATGACGATCTCATGGCCGCTGCACACGACGGTGCCCCACACCGCAGCGTGATTGTTACCGACTTTCAGACGGCAGGAAAAGGGCGTCTTGATCGTTCGTGGGAGGCAGCGGCCGGGACCAATCTGTTGGTGTCAATGCTTTTTCGCTACGACCGTGAAGACGTCTTTCGCTTTGCTCGCGTGGTGGCCTTGGCGAGTCGTGCGGCGTGTCGGGCAGTGTCCGGCGTTGCTCCACATCTCAAGTGGCCGAATGATTTGGTGATCGGTGATCTCAAACTCGGCGGGCTTTTGGCCGTGGGTGCACCAGGCGAGCGATTCGTCGTTGTCGGAATCGGCGTGAATGTTTCGTGGGCACCGGAAGGTGCGGTGTGTCTGCGTAATGCGGCAACGACGCACATCGATTTCTCGCCACTCGTGCTGCTGCAACACATGCTGGGGGAGATCGACCAACGGTTGGCGGCCAGCGATGATGACCTGCATGCGGAGCATCGGTCGGCGCTCTCCACGATCGGTCGTCGGGTTCGCGTCGAATTGCGAGCAGGTGAACAGTTGATCGGTACGGCGGTTGACGTGGACGGTGCTTCGCGGCTCGTTGTGCAGGATGATGCCGGAGTCGTCCACGTGATCGATGTCGGTGACGTGATACACCTACGCGCCCAGTAATCGCAGTACCTTCGCAAGGGGATGAAACGCGTACTGAGTACCCGTGGTCGCCGAGAGCGCCAACAGAACTGGTTGGTGGCGGCAGTGTTGGTGGTCGTGCTCGGGGTAGCCGGATATCAGGGCGTGAATCGTGCACTCGATGATTCGTTGGCAGATGTTCGTCGCGAGCTCTCACTCACCTCGGTATTGGCAGCACCCGACGATCGTTTCGTGAACTATCTGGTCGTCGGATCGGATTCGCGCGCGGGTGCCGACCCCAATGATCCTGACTTTGCCAACGTGGGTGGAGAAGGTGACGTCCAGGGTCGACGTAGCGACACGCTCATCATCGTGAATGTGGAGAAGTCCTCGGGCATCATCTCGCTGCTATCGATACCTCGTGATTTGTGGGTGACCATAGGAGACTCCGAAAACACGGAACGCATCAACGTGGCCTACCGAGAAGGCGCCGCCGTAGTCGTGCGCACGATTAATCGCACGATGGGAATACCTATTCACCACTATCTGGAAATTGATTTCCAGGGTTTCAAGAACCTGGTGGATGCCGTTGGTGGTGTGACGGTGTGCGTGGAGCTTCCATCACGTGATCGCAACACCGGTCTGTATTTGCGACCAGGCTGCACGAACATTGACGGGGTCGAGTCGCTGGCGTATGCGCGAAGTCGATACTTCGAGCAACGAGTCGATGGCGAGTGGCGTATGGATGGCACCGCCGACATTGGTCGTGGAAAGCGTCAGCGTCTGTTCATGGCATTGCTCATGCAAACTGCCGTGAATCGCACACTGAGCGACCCGTTCCGTGCCGGTTCGGTGATGCGCGGTGCCACTTCGTCGCTGCTCGTGGATGAACGGCTCGACATGTTGGAGTTTGCCCAGTTGATGCGCCCCGCGGCCAGCGGCCAACTTCGTCGTTTTTCACTGGACACCTACGGCGATACGGTGCGTGGCAACTCGGTGTTGCGTTTGGCGGAATCCGCCGGACCGGTATTGGCTTTTTATGCCGGCAACGGGCCGGCACCCGTGCCGCCTGAGTGACGCTGGCGCTTACCGCCGGCATAGTCGCGAATTCCCGCTGCATCGGTGGGTTCGCAGAGGTGATTTCCCTGCGCATGGTCGCAGCCAAGGAGACGCAGGCGTTGGAGCTGCTCGGCTGACTGCACCCACTCGGCAACGACGGACATGTCCAACGAGTGTGCAAGTTGCACGATGGAGCGAACGATCGGGTCGTCGGAGTTCTCGCGACCCACATTGCGGATGAACGTGCCATCCAACTTGAGTTGTGCTGCACGAAAGTCGCGCAGGTGGGCAAGCGAGGAATAACCGGTACCGAAATCGTCGATTGACAACCGCACGTCGAGACGCGAGAGCGCATTCAGGCTGCGCGTAACGGCGGGATTGCCGGAAAGGGCAGTGGACTCCGTGAACTCGAGGACTAGTTGTCGCAAGTCGATACCCGCGGCGGTCAGTGCATTCGTGGTGCGCTCGACGAAGCCCACGTCACTCAGCTGGCGAGGTGACACGTTGACGTGCATGGCCACCGAACGCTCGAGGGTGCCATCGTCGAGCAACGCGCGCAACGTGGTGGCAGCTTGAGTAATCACCCAGTCGCCAATCGGTCCGATGATGCCGGTCTCTTCGGCAACTTCCAGAAAAGCCGCTGGCGTGAGCACGCCGCGCTGCGGATGATGCCAGCGCAGCAGAGCTTCGAGCGCAACGATTCGACCAGTGTGGATGGAGACGATCGGTTGGAACACCACTGCCAACTCACCACCAGCGAGTGCGCGTTCGAGCTGCGACCCGAGGGTGAGTCGATCGCGTGCCTGTGTGCGCATCGCCTCGCTGTACATCTCGCAGCGACCCTTGCCGCGTTGCTTGGCGCGGTACATGGCGGTGTCGGCGTTGACGAGCAACGTCAACGCGGCTTCGCTGGGTGATTGTTCGTCGAGCAGTGCCTGCGTTGCGATTGCCACGCCGACACTGGCACCGGAGGTGACTTCAACTCCGTGAATGACGTGCTGACCGGTCACGCTGGTGCGAAGTCGTTCTGCGATTTCGAGCGCCAACGATTCGTCGGCGACACCCTCGGCAAGCACCGCAAACTCGTCACCACTCAGGCGTGCCACGACGTCGGCTGGGCGCGTGGCGTTGACGAGCCGCTTGCCGACGCTCACGATGAGTTGATCACCAAAGCGGTGTCCGACGGTGTCGTTGACGTTCTTCAAGCCGTCGAAATCCAAGAACAGTACGGTGACGCCACGACGAAGGGTTCGACTGCGATCGAGGGCTTCGGCCACGCGGCGCAAGAACAAGGTGCGATTGGGCAGCCCGGTCAATTCATCGTGGGTGGCCTGGCGCTGCAACTCGGCCTGCAGATGTTTGTCATCGGTGATGTCGCGAGCAATCACGGAGTAGTGGTCGATCGTGCCATCCGTACCGCGTACGACATGCAAAGTGAGCAACAGCGTGCGCATGAATCCATCCGGGCTGCGATGGCCGAGTTCACCCGACCACGCGTTGTGCGCCCCACCAGTGAGTACCTCGCGGGGTATCTGGTTGCGAACGGCATCAAAAAAAGTTGCAGCCGCTTCGCGGGAAGCATCCGTGGTGTCTGCAATACCGAGCAGATCTTGTGCGCCACGGTTGGCAAAGACCAAGTGCATGGAGGCGTCGTAGACGACGATTGCGTCTCGTGCGGCATCGAGTGCGCCGACAAGCTGATCGTTGAGACGGTCATGGTTGGTCAATGCGGTGATGTCCTGCGCCGACCCTGCGTACTGCACCACGACGCCGTTCGCGTCACGCACTGGTGCCGCAGTGAACGCGAGAACGACCGTGCTGCCGTCCAGCGCGCTTATCGCAAAGTGCGCCGAGAACGCTTCGCCGCTTTCACGGGCCACTCTCCAGCGTGCTTCGAGTGTTGAACGCACAGCGGGCAGGGCGTGCGACCACGGTGCAACACCGTGAGTGAGCACGGCACCACCCAACGCGAGTTGACGGAAGGTGTCGTTGGCGGCAGTGATGCGGCCGTCAACGTCGGTCTCGCATAGAGCGATGGGGAGGGCATCTAACGCACGTTCGATACGCCCAGTATCTCAGGTTTGGGAATGCTGACGCGGGAACGCTGGTGGAAAAGGGAGTGAATCGAGCGACTAGGGAGCTTGCACGTAGAAGGTACTCTCGGCCAGATCAAAGGTGCTCATCTCGACTGCCGACAACAGTGACTCGGCATCGATGACCCCGCCGGCAGACGTCATGCTGGCAACATCAAGTGCCTTGTCCAGTGCGAACACGGTGAGCAAATACTGCCGACGCTCACCACTACTCGGGCAGGGCGGGCTGTAACCCGTATTTCCCTCACTATTGGTGGCGATGACCACGTCGGGTGGTGTGGCACCTTCGCCGAGTGCCACCGTGCCACCGGCGACATTGGCCAGTGCCCACAGCAATTGATCGGGTGTGGCGACATCATGCAACACCAGGGCCAAGGTGACGGTGCCTGCGGGTTGACCGGAGATTTGCACTGGTGGTGACACTTTGCGGCCGTAACACGTGAACGCGAGATCCATCTCGGCGCCTTCGATCCACGGCCCCGTCACCGTGAACGATTCGCTGGGTTGCAGCGAGACCGTCGTGTCGGTGGGAATGATGGCAACGGATTCCGTTTGTTCGGGCAAGGCGGGGGCCAGCGTGCGTCCGTCGCGCGAACAACCAACCAGCACGACAGCGGCAACGACGACAGCACACGCGTGACGCATCTGGTGATGCCGGATTCGTCGGTACACGCACCGCACGCCAGACGCGGGTGTGCCGGGAACGTCGCGAACGTCGGAACTGTCGATTGGTGAGCCGAACATTGTCTATGAGAGTACGAGGTCTACGCGGGCGAGGCGCGAATCGCACTAGCGTGCGTCAGCGCATGGACGACCGCCTCCGCATGCTGACGGTGCATGCACATCCCGATGACGAAGCCTCCAAGGGTGCGCCGACCTTGGCGAAGTACTCGCGCGAAGGTGTGCACACCGTGCTGGTGTGTTGTACCGGTGGCGAAGAGGGCGATCTCAACAACCCCGCCCTTGCCGAACCGGGTCAACCGTTTCACGGCCTCGACGCCGCTGCCACCAAATCGCTGTTGGCACGGATGCGACCGGCAGAACTTGCTGCGTCGACGAAAGTGATTGGTTTTTCGCACGTGGAGATGCTCGGCTATCGGGATTCAGGAATGCCGGAGTCACCGGCAAACAGTGATCCCGCATCGTTCCACATGGCCGATATCGATGAAGCGGTGGGTCGTTTGGTACGGGTGATTCGCACACATCGCCCGCATGTGATGATTACGTACGGCGACGACCAACGTGGCTATCCGCACCCTGATCACCTGAAGGTGCACGACATCAGCGTGCTGGCGTTTGATCGAGCGGGCGACGACGAGTGGTATCGCGACGCCGGCCCCGCATGGCAGCCACTCAAGTTGTACTACTCGGTATGGTCGCGCGCGCGGCTCACTTCCGTACATGAAGCGTTGCTGAAACTACGTGGCTCCTCCCCGTACGACGAAAAGTGGTTCGAGCGCCCCGACCTCGACCATCGCATCACCACTCGTTTGCATGTCGGTGAATATCTCTGGGCCCGCTCGGGCGCCTTGCGAGCACATAAGACCCAAGTGGACGAAAAAGAACCCTTTTGGTTCGGGTTGAGCGACGAAGAACTCGCCACGGTGTATCCCTACGAGGATTGGGTGTTGGCGCGTTCGCTGGTGCCCGCGACACACCACCACGACGTACTCGAAGACGACCTCTTCAGTGGTATTCGCGTATCGGCCTCACCGCGTGCACAGGCGTGACGCCATGAGCGCAGTGCAGTACCGCGTGGCATTCGGCAAAAAAGACGAAGTCGTAGAAGGCCCGGACGATGCATCACTAGTCATCAGCGTGGCCGCCGCCGATGCTCATGGGGATCCAACGAGTTTGTATATGCAGGGGAAGTTGAAGGCAGCAGGCAGCACGGGAGCATTGTTTGCACTGTTGCGTGCCGGTGCAATCAGCCCCGTGTTGCAGCGGCTCGCATCACGTCCCTGATTGCTCGGTAGCCAATCAACGTGGCGCCCGCCTGAGTGAGCGCTTCGCGAATCTCGCGACTGGTGACGAACGCAAGGTCGTCGATCCATCCCGCGCACACGTCACCGATGGCGCGCACCTCGGGTGAGTCGATGACCGGTTGCACGTGAATCTCCGTGACGCCCGCCTGCAGTGAGCGGATTGCCGAGAGCACTCGATTGCGGCTACCCGACGACCAGTCATGATCGAAGTGATCCGGGAACAACACGCCTTCTTCGCGGGCCAAACCGCGAAAATCGAAGCCTGCTTCGGTGGTGGAGATAGATGATGGCAAGCGAATCGGCAGTTGGTACTCGACGGCAAGATCAAGGTACACCCCGAAAAATTCCGGACGCAGCGTGATGGACGTGAGATGGGGTGCCAGATGTGTGACATCGACGCCCCAGAGCAGAGCCCGTTCTACTTGTGCGCGACACTCGCGAAGAACTTCCTCGGTGTCGGCGTGTTCCCACAAGTCGTCGAGCGTCGAGGGGAAACCGCCATCGCCAGACTGCAGCGATGGCGAATAGGTGAGCGGGCCCCAGCGATAGGCGGCATGCTCCGACACGAGCGTGAGGTGCACGCCGATGTCGTCGGTCGGGCGCAGGTGCTGTATGGCATGTCGTGCCCACGGGGCAGGCACCATGAGTGATGCGCAGGTGGCGGCACCTTCGTGGAGTGCCTGCAGTACGCCGGCGTTGGAGGCATGGAATGCGCCGAGGTCGTCACAACTGAGCACCACCAACTTGGCATCTTCGGCATAGCCGAGTGCGTCGTTGAGTGAACGAGGTGAAGATAAGGGCACAGCGTGACGCTACTTGCACCACTTCCACAAGCCGCGGGCATTTCGCTGCGCGTCGAAAGCGGCCGTGACGAACACATCGCCGTAACGGGAGTTGGGAGCAATATCAAGTGGTCGCGCAAAGCCACGCACGACCAGTTCACGATTCACGAACACTTCGGTGCCATGGACCGTCACATACAGATAAAGCAGCAATCGGCGGTAGGCGTCGCGAGCCTCCGCATCCCGCTCGATGCGCACCACACTGCCAACGGGCAGGAGTTGCGCAAGAAACTGTGTGGCTTGCGGCCCGTAACACTGCACACCTTTGGTGGGGTGCTTGGTTTCGGGAGTGTCGACACCGATGAGTCGCACGGTTTCGGTGGTGCCGGCGATGCGCAGACGAACGGTGTCACCATCGACGACGTGTACGACGCTTGCCTCGTTGGTGGAAGTCGGCGCGGCGGCGTTGGAGGCACAGCCAGCGGTGGTGATGGTGAGCGCGACAAGTAACCGGTACGTCCGTGGAAGTCGACTACGACCTGGGGTGTTGATGGGGTGCAATGGCATCGTTCTCATGTGCTGTGTGCGAACGTTACGTCGATGGGTCGGGCAACTACGGTGAGAGCATGACTTCCGTAGTGCACGACCACAAGGGATTGGGGCGAGTGGGAATCTGGACGTTTGCTCTGGACTTGCAGCCCATGCGCAAAGCCCAAGAAGCCGCTCACGAGTTGGAAGAACTCGGTTACGGGTGCATCTGGGTACCAGAGGCAGTTGGCCGCGAACCATTTGCTTCATGTGCATTGTTGTTGTCGGGAACCAAACGGATTGGTGTGGCTACGGGTATCGCTTCGATGTATGCGCGCTCGGCCATCACGATGCAAGCCGGTTGGCGCACCCTGACCGAGGCATTTGGCGAGCGATTCACGCTCGGCATTGGTGCGAGTCACGAACATATGGCCACCAAGCTGCATAAAAGCACGTATGACAAACCGTATTCGGCGATGGTGGAGTATCTGGATCAGATGGACAAGGGTTTGTTTGCTGCGGTCGCGCCAACCACGGCACCGCGCCGTGTGCTCGCCGCACTCGGACCACGAATGTTGGCACTCTCCGCAGAACGCGGGCTCGGAGCCCATCCGTACTTCGTGCCGCCAGAGCACACCAAGATGGCCCGTGACGTACTGGGGACCGGGCCCGTGTTGGCACCCGAGCAAGCAGTGCTGCTGGAGACCGATCCGACGAAGGCCCGCGAGATCGGCCGCAAATTCATGGCAACGTATATACGTCTACCGAACTATGCCAACAACTTGCGCCGTCTTGGCTATACCGATGACGACCTCGGCGACGCACAGCGTCCACCAAGTGATCGCATGGTCGATGCGATCGTTGCATGGGGAACCATCGACGATTGTGTCGCGCGCGTAAGGGCCCATTTTGATGCCGGTGCTTCGCATGTGAGTATCCAGGTGTTGGATGCCGACTTTGCTGCACTACCGATGCGGCAATGGCGCGAGTTTTCCGCCGCAACCAAGCATCTGTAGGTTGTGTTCGGCGTTACACGCCGAACACACGGCGCTGCAATTTGCGCATTCCGCCGAGCCAACGTTCGTGTTCGGTTGCCTTGATCTTGATGTAATCGGCGACCTCGGTGTGGGGAAAGATGAAGAACCGCTCCTCGACGAGCGCATCATGCACGATGGCGGCGACGTCGGCAGGTTCGAGCACGGCACCGGCAACACGCACCACGTTTCCTGCGTTCGCATCGATGGCGGTGTTTGCGGACTGCTCCGGGCGATCTCCGCCACGCAGCATCGCCGTGTTGACACCCTGTGGGCACAGGCAACTCACCCGCAGACCACGCGAGCCGTAGGTAATCGACAACCACTCCGCAAACGCGACTGCTGCGTGCTTCGTAACGGAATACGGTGCTGAACCAATTTGGGCCAACACACCCGCGGCACTGGCAGTACTGGCAAAGTAACCGCGTCCGGCAGCCAACCACTCGGGCAGGAGATATTTGGCCGCCCAACGATGTGCATGCACGTTGACATCAAACGACGTAGCCCAATCCGACTCCGTGGCGCTGAGATCGGTGCCGAGAGCAACACCTGCATTGGCAAAGAACAAATCAATGTGGCCGGCGAGACTGCGCGCTTCGTTGACGAGTCGCGCATTTTCGTCCTCGCGTGAAACATCGGCAATCACCACATGCGCCGAATGGGGGCGACGCTTGTTGAGGCGGTCTGCAACGGCATCCACAGGGGTGCCCGCACGGTCGCTCAACACCACCGTGGCGCCCGCGTCGTGAAATCGTTCACCAAGTGCAGATCCAATCCCGCCGCCCGCACCTGTGACAACTGCGACGGCACCGAGAAAGTTCACAGCACGATGTTACGAGGAACGTGCGTATCCATCATCATGGAAGAGACGAGGGATAGCCTCTCGTCGTAGATCCAAAGGGAAGGAAACCACAACGATGACCGAAACGATTCAACGCAGCGCGTCACACGATGTCGTGGTCATCGCCGAGGCCATCGAAGTGATCGACAAAGCGCTGTCGGAGATCGGTGGTCGTCAGTTGGTCACCACTACCGAGGTGGCCGACTTGTTGTTGGACGTGCGTCAGTTGCTCAGCGAAAAAGCCGAGCCCGCAATCGTCGTCGCCAAGTAACTACTCCCGCTTCACTCGCCGCAGCGCCAACGGGCGTACTTGCGCGCGGTGCAGCCAATATCAGCCGATTCAACGAACGCTCGATGTGGTCGCGTAGGAGTTCTGGTTGTTCGACTGCGGCAGCGTCGATGTGGATGCCGATATCCAGCGAGTGGTTGTACGACAGCAGTGTGGCATTGAAC